>CAZEQN010000204.1:0-4610 GCA_964514335.1 uncultured Anaerolineaceae bacterium | reverse complement strand
TGCCTTTCGCGGCTGCTTGCGACTTTGCGGCACCGTAAACCAACGTGCCCCGGGTCAGCTCGCGGTTGATCTCGGCCAGGTCCTTGTCGTAGGGCGTTGCCACGGTCACGATCGGCCCGCCTTGTTGATCGATTTGCACATACGAGCCTTCCGCCAGGCTGCAAATCTCCTTCCAGTATTTCGTGCATTGGGCGTCGCGGCCGCACTGGATGGTGTTGATGATGATGTCGTTGGCGACGGCCAGCTTGCAGGTCTCGGTGTATTTCACGTCGTCCTTGTAATCCATGTGCGGCGGGGCGTCGCCGACCAAAAAGATCAGCTTGAGCGTTTTCTTGTTGTTGCTCCATTTGATCTTGGTGACCGATTCGTGCAAGGCCTGATTGACGCTCTCGGGCGTATCGCCGCCGCCGTTGGCCTGGAACTTCATCAAGTTCTGGTGCACCCCGTCCAGATCGTCCGTGAGGTCGAAGACCTTGGTGACATATTCGTCATTGCGATCGCGAAAGGCGACCAGGCCGATCTTGACGTGCGGCGTCGGATTGCCGGCCGCGATCTGATTGCTGATCGACCAGATCTTCTTCTTGGCCGCGTCGATCAGCCCGCCCATACTGCCGGTGGTGTCCAGGCAAAAGACGACTTCGACCTCGGGGCGCGCTTGCTGCCGCTGGCCCCGGAAGCCCCTCACAACCATGACCATCATGACCACAGCCACCCTTCCCCCGCTGGCCGCCGCTGGACGCTCGTGCTGATTTCCCTGCCGCTGGCATTGGGCGTGTTGTTGCCTGCCCGCCCCCTGCAAGCCAGCGCCGTGCAATCCAAGGGCCTCATTCTGGAAGGCTCGCTTATTTCCGGCGCCCAGGACCCCCTCGCCCTGGAACAACCCGCCGACCAGCGCACCATTCTGGACTGGATCCGCGCCTTCAACTACTCCAGCGACCCCCAGGAATTCACCGGCCAAACGGCCGATGTAGTGGGCTTCATCCTGCAGGATGACCGCCTCGGGGCGGACCAGGCCCTGCTGGCACGCTTCACCGTCACCTGTTGCGTGGCGGATGCTTTCGCCATTGGCGTCATCCTTGAAGGGCCGGGCGTGGCGGAGTTGCCAGTCAACTCCTGGGTGCATGTCCGTGGCCCGGTGAGCGTGGCCAGCCTGGGCGGCAGCCAGGTGCCGCACATCCAGGTGGAAAGCCTCAAACGGGTGGAAGCCCCGCCCCAACCCTACCTCTTCCCCTGATGAAGCCAGACCGCTTTGATTTCACCGTTTGGGGGGTGGCCGCTTACATGCTGATGGCGATTACCAGCCTGTTTCTGGTTTCTCGCTGGCAGGGCGCCCAGGTCACCCGCCTGCTGCCAGCCAGCGGCCAGAGCATCAGCGCCCGCGGCCCGATTCAAATTGTCTTTGCCCAACCCATGCAGCCCGAAAGCGTGGAAGCCGCTTTCCGGCTGGAACCCGAAACCCCTGGCAGTTTCACCTGGCAGGAAAACACCCTGACCTTCCATCCCCTTCAGCCGCTCCGGCCTGAACAAAATTACACCGCCGTGCTGGCCGCCGGCGCGCTGGCCGCCGATGGCCGCGCCACCCGTACCGACCTGCGCTGGCCGGTTGCCGTCCGGCTGCCTGAACTGCTGACTCTGACCCCCCATTCGGAAGACCGCGAAATCCAGCGTCTCGCCGCCCCCCTGGCCGAGCCCCAACGCCTCACCCAGACCGCTGGCCGCGTGTTTGATTTTGGCGTCAGCCCGGACGGCGAATGGCTGGCCTATTCGGTCATCAATGATGAACGCGGCATTGACCTGTGGCTGATGCCCGCCCGCGGCGGCCCGGCGCGCCTCTTCCAGAACTGCGGGCCAGCCCGCTGCACCACGCCGGCCTTCTCGCCAGATGGTTTACGCCTCGCCTTCAGCCGCGCCGAAGCCGGCCTCGGGCCGGATGAGCCCATTGGCCCGCCCCGCATCTGGCTGGCCGACCTCGCCACCGGCCAGGCGGTGCGGTTGTTCGCCAACACTGAAAAACTCGGTTATGGCCCACTCTGGTCTCCGGATGGCGCCCACCTGGTCTACTGGGATGGCATTAACAGCCGTCTGGTAGTCGTCCACCTCATCAGCGGACAGGAAATCACCTTATCTTCCGTACTCGGTCAGGCCGGAAGTTGGTCGCCGGATGGCGGCCGGCTGGCCTATGCCAACCTGGACCTCACCCTTGAGCCCCCTCTGGCAACGATTTACCTCGCTGACCTGAACACTCGCGACATCCTGCCTTTACTGGAGGCCCGCAACCTCTCCGGCGACTACCGCAGCCCGGCCTGGTCGCCGGATGGCGAATGGCTGGCGGTTACCGTCCGCAACGCCGAGCGCAAAGATGAAGTCTGGCTGCTGCGCCCGGATGGTTTGTTCGCCCTCGCCATTGTCACCGACCCCGGCTACACTTACCAGAATCTCGCCTGGGACCCCTGGGGCCGCCAGTTGCTCATTCAACGCCTCGCCCTCGGCGTGCCCTTCCCCCCACTGGAAACCCTGGTCTATGATGTCAGCAGCGGTGAAACCAGCGTGTGGCAAACCGATGGCGGCGCCGCCCGATGGCTGCCCTGACCCCGGTATAATGCCTGCTATGTCTTCCCACACCCGCACTTCCTCTGGCGCCCGCATTTCCTCTGGCGCCCGCATCCCCGCCTGGGAAAATGCCCTGCGCCAGCACGGCTACCGCCTGACCGCCCCGCGCCAGGCGGTGGTCGAAATTGTGGCCGAGTCCGGGCAGGCTCTCAACCCGACTGAAATTTATGACCGCGCCCGGGTCGCCTACCCGCGCCTCGGCCTCGTCACGGTCTATCGCACCCTTGAAAAACTGGAAGAGCTGCACCTCGTTCAGCGCGTTCACCGCCCGGATAACTGCCAGGCCTTCATCGCCGGCGTGGAGGGCCACCAGCACCTGCTGGTGTGCCAGAACTGCGGCCGGGTGCAGTATTTCAGCGGCGACCAGTTGGATGCCCTGATCCAACGCGTGGAAGCCGATACCGGCTACCACGTCCACGACCATTGGTTGCAGCTCTTTGGCAAGTGCGGCGAGTGTTAAGCAAGCTGTGGTGATTTTGCCACTTGAAACCGCAGGCATCCTTTCTGTATAATCGGATTGCTGATTTTACAGCAAGGAGGAGCAGGCCTGATGGGAGTGTTGACATCTGCTGGTTTTAGTTTTCAAGGCCGTGACGGCAGTCATACAATCGCCGCCCGGATGGACAATAATTTCACGAACGTTCGGCTGTCGATTTCGGTAGATGGCGAAGAAATAGTTAATCGTAAGGCGGGTGGAACGCTTAATTTTTGGGGAACGCAGCACACCCTGCGTATTGGCCAGCATGCCGGGTTAGTAAAAATTATCCGGTCACGCGGTTTTCAAACCAGATGGGAACTCTACGTAGATGGCAAGCCGGTGCCGGAGGGGCAGCATGTTGTCATTGAAGCGCCCAGCGCACCTGCCGCGCCACAGGTCATCTACACCCAGGCGCCGCCGCAGGTTGTGGTCACACAGGCGCCAGCGCAGCCTGCCGCAGCCTCCACCCCGGTCATGCCCGTTTTACCACCCAAGTGCCCCAACTGCGGCACACCCATTAGCATGGACAGCGTGCAGTGGACCGGCCCGATGTCCGCCCGCTGCCCGGCCTGCAACAACGGCATTGAAGTGGAGTGGCGCAAACTGGGCGGGTAACTGATACATTGACCATAAGCTGCAACTCTTTGGCAAGTGCGGCGAGTGTTAGATTCACAACCATCAAACCCAAGCGGAGTTGGACAATGGATCAGAAAACCATCACGCGCTTAAACGCCCTGGCAAAGTCAATTGCCCGTCTGGAAAAGAAGGTGGACTTCATTCTGGCGGAGCTAAAGCTGAACTATGTGGAAGAAACCGACTATCCCCCAGCGCTGGCCGAGGTGGTTGCCCTGATAAAAGATGGCAAGCTCGCCGCCGCCGTCAAAGCCTACATGCAGGCCAGCGCCGTCAGCATGACCGAAGCCAAGGCCGCCGTGGATACGATGGACATGGAAATCAAGAGTCGCGGGCGGTAGGCGCGTCCGGCCAATGACTGCCACTGTTTTGCGAGTGTGGGGAGTGTTAACCTAAGCGTGAAATCCAATCGTCTGCAAGGGTATAATCAAATCATCTAACCATTGGCAGGAGTCGGCCTATGTTTCAGCACATCGCCTTTGACCCAAATATCCTTAACGGCAAACCCCACATCAGCGGCACACGCTTGAGCGTGGAATTTATTCTGGAGCTTTTCGCCAGCGGCGGCGACAAAACTTCCATTCTGGCAGCCTACCCCCAACTGATCCCCGAGGCGGTAGAAGAAGCCTTGAAATATGCTGCGCAATCTTTGAAGAACGAGATCATTCTTGATATAAAATTGCCCGCCGCGTGAAACCTTTCGATTTTCCACTGCTCGCGGATGAAAATATTCATAAAGAGGTGATTGAATTTCTGCGCCAATTGGGATGTGATGTCCTTTCCATTTCTGATACTCGCGATTTTGGACTATCTGACAGGGACATCCTCACGATGGCCAACGCCGCCAGCCGCGTCATCCTGACCCATGATAGTGATTTTGGCGGGATGG
>CAZEQN010000203.1:0-4647 GCA_964514335.1 uncultured Anaerolineaceae bacterium | reverse complement strand
GCTGCTGCTGTTGCTGGCGGTTTTGTTTATCAGCCTGGCCGGGCTGGCTGGAACCTTCTTTGACCCGGTGGCGCCTTTCAGCGGTCAGGACTTGCAAGCCCTTAACGCCACCAGCGAGTTCATCTTCGCGTTGCTCGTGGCGGGCTTAAGCGGCTGGGGCGCCTACCGCCTGCTGGCCGAATGGGATTACCCTCAAACCCTGGCCGTGATGGGCCTGACGGTCTTTACTTTGCTGGGTGGCCTGACCGCCCGCGCCGCCTTCATTGCCTCCTACGTTAATTATGACCGCGCCACCGAGTACCTCGTGTACGCCCATGCCGCCCGCGGCGTCAAGGATGTGCTCGAACGCGTGGAGGACATCTCCCTGCGCAGCACGGATGGCCTGGCCCTCATGGTTGGCTATGATGATGATGTCTCCTGGCCCTTCACCTGGTATCTGCGCAACTACACCAACCAGCGCTACTTTCACAACACCCCCACCCGCGACCTGCGCAATGTGCCCGTGCTGATTGTGGGCGATAACAACTGGGCCCAGATTGAACCGATTGTGGCCCAGGGCTATTACGAGTTTGAATACATCCGCATGTGGTGGCCCAACCAGGATTACTTCGGCCTGAACTGGGAGCGCATCCGCGACAGCCTCACCAACCGCGAATTGCGCGCCGCCATCTTCCAGGTCTGGCTCAATCGCGATTTCACCGCCTACGGCCAGGCTGTTGGCCGCGACATGAGCCTGCCCAACTGGAGCCCCGGTGACCGGATGCGCCTCTACATTCGCAAAGATGTGGCCGCCGAATTGTGGGACTATGGCGTGGTAGGCGGCCCCACCGCCGAAACGCTTATTGTGGACCCCTACGAAGGCCGCCAGATTGCCCTCTCGCCTGACCAGACTTACCAGTTTGATGCCGATGGCAACCTGCTCTTCAGCGGCCCGCGCGGCGTGGCCGTGGCCCCGGATGGCAGCGTGTACGTGGCGGATGCCGTCCGTCACCAGGTCCTGCACATCGTGGATGGCCAGTTGGCCAATGTGATTGGCGGTTTTGGCGCCCTGGATACCAGCGGCAGCGCCCCCGAAGGCCTCTTCAATGAACCCTGGGGCGTGGCCGTCTCACCCGATGGCCGCTTCCTGTATGTGGCGGATACCTGGAACCACCGTATTCAGGTCTTCACTACCAGCGGCCAGTTCGTACGCCAGTGGGGTTACTTTGACCAGACCGATGACCCCTACGCACTCTGGGGCCCGCGCGATATCACCGTGGACAATGACGGCAACCTGCTGGTCACCAACACGGGCAACAAACGCGTCACAGTCTTCACTCCTGAAGGCCTGTTTGTGGCCCAGTTTGGCGAGGTTGGCTTCTCGGCCGGTCAGTTTGATGAACCGGTGGGCGTGGCTGTGGGGCCGGATGGCACCGTGTATGTGGCCGATACCTGGAACCAGCGTATTCAAGCTTTCACCCGCAATGAAGTCGGCGAGTACCTGCCGGTTAACATGTGGGATATCAGCGGCTGGTTCGGCCAATCCCTGCTCAACAAGCCCTACCTGACTGTGGGGGCGGATGGCACCCTGTTTGCCAGCGACCCGGAACTCTCGCGCGTTCTGGCTTTCAACCCGGATGGCAGCATTCGCCTGTACTGGGGCGACTTTGAAAGCGGCGCGGACCTGATGGGCCAGCCGATTGGCGTGGCCGCCGACGGCCAGGGCGGCGTGTGGGTGGTGGATGCGGCCGGCTTCCGCCTGCTGCACTACACCCTGCCGTAACCCACTCCAACAATACCCAAAAACAGCCGGCTGATTTTCAGCCGGCTGTTTTAGATACAGGGTTAAATTTCTTTATGAGCCGCCCAGTGCAAAGCTGCCATCCCCGCTGGCGGAGGTGCACACTTGCCCGCCGGAGAAGAAGACCGCCTGCGCCACCCACGCCCCGCTCACATAACGGTAGATGACCGGGCTGGTCAATTTGCCGGGGTCAAAGCAGGCCGTGTAGCCGCTGCTGGCCGGGTTGCCATTCGCATCCACCACCCGCACATACAGCGTGGCTTTCGTGCCACCCGGCAGGCTGCTTTTGGCGCCTTTGGGCAGGGTGGCGCTCACGCTGCATGAGCCGGCGCAGGTGCCGGGGTTGTAATACAGCGTGCCATTTTTCCCGCCGCCGAGGCGGGCGCTGCCGGTGCCGTCATCGCTGAAGCCATTGCCGGTCTTGCCATAGCCCGGCGTACGCGCCGGGGCAGCGCTACTCCCACCCCCGCCGCCCGTGCTGGTGGTTGGCGCGCCGTCTTCACAGGTAAAGGTCATAGTGGAATGAAACTCGTCCTTGGGTTTCTCATAGCTATACACGGTGGTGGCCGGGCAGTCGCCAAATTCCGTGTGGGTTACAGTGCAGGTCACCAGATCCGGGTCGGTATCATCAAACTCGCCGCCAATCAGCCAGCAACCGTCCTTTGAGTCGCCCTTCTCGGGCCAGATTCCCTTACAAGTGGTATCGTCCAGGTGACCATCAACGTAATGCAGGTAAAGGATGGAGCCGGATGCACAATAACCGGACACAAGCGAGTGGCCAACCGGGTAGGTGCAGTAGCCGGTCTCTGCCGACAGGCTGATGCTCCAACTGCCGCCGCCGCTTTCACACACCTCCTCGGCGGTAACCGCGGCTGTGCCGGGGCTGGCGGCAACAACTACCAGCAATACCAGCAAGACCTGGGCGACAACCAAACATTTCACCAGCAAAGATTTCTTCATCAGGGTTTCCTCTCCATCCGACGGTAAATCGCGCAAGATTTCTCGCTATAGGATACCTATTTCGGGCTTAGGGAGCATCCACACCCTGTTGATTTATTGTGGAACTTTGTTTAAGTGGCAGTTAAACAAAAGAACAGGACATTGTGTCCTGTTCTTTGAGCCGTAAAATTCGGCGTGGCTTGCTGAATTATCCGTTCTGGTTGGTTAGTACAGCGCGAACGCCCCGCTGCCGTAGGCGCTGGTGCAAATCTGCCCGCCCGAGAAGAACACCGCCTGCTCAACCCACGCCCCGTTCAGGTAGCGGTAAATCGTTCCGCCTTCGTTCGCATCATAGGCAAAGCAAATCGAGTAGCTGCCATAGGCCGGGTCGCCATTCTCATCCACCACCCGCACGTAAAGGTGGTCCTGCACATTTTCCGGCAATTGATTCTGGGCATTGCCGGGCAGACTGGGGTGAATGGTGATTTTGCCCGTGCAACTGCCGGCATCGTAATTCACCGAGCCCCAGCGCCCGCCGCTGCCGTTAAAACCAATGCTGCCCGCATCTTCTGTATCTTCGCAATGCCGCCGCCCCAGCGGGTTGGCGACCGTCTTGGAGGTTGTTTCAACCACGGGCGGGGTGTAGAGGCCGCAGTCTATTTCACCTTCAATGCCATCGCCCCAGGTTTCGGAAGTCATCAGCAAGGCATCATTGCAATCCTCATGCGCAAACGGGTGGCCGATTTCATACCAGCAAATCCCCCACGAATCCGGATTGGCCGGGTTCGGTTCCCACACGCCGCCATTGGAATCGCAAAAATCAGCGTTCGTAAAAGGACCCGCCGCGGCCGGGCTGGCGCTGCCAAAGAGCATGGCGGCCACCAGCAACAGGTACACACTAAACTTTATTGTCTGCTTATTCATTTTGCATTCTCCTCTTCTGCCGTTTGGGTAAGATTCGCCATCCCACTCTCTAGTATAGAGCAAATTTCTTTCAACGTGTGAGTCGCAGGCGCAGGTCATTTGGGGTCGCGCGGGTGGGGGGTGGTATAATAGCGCCGTTTTTGCAACTCATTGGCCGTCATCGGGGGGGCGCGGTCAAAATCCACTTAGAGATGGATGTATGAAACTTCACGAATACCAATCCAAACAAATTTTTTCACAGTATGGCGTCCCCGTTCCCAAAGGGCGCGTCGCCAGCACCCCGGCCGAAGCCCGCCAGATTGCCCAGGAACTGGGCGGCCGGGTGGTCATCAAATCCCAGGTGCTGGTGGGTGGGCGTGGCAAGGCTGGCGGCATCAAGCTCGCCAAGGATGCGGAAGAAGCCGAAAAGCTGGCCGGTGACATCCTCACCATGACCATCAAAGGCCTGCCGGTGCGCAAAGTGCTGGTGGACCCCGCCGCCGAAATCAAGACCGAAATTTACCTCGGCATCACCAATGACCGTGCCGCCCGCCGCCCGGTCATGATGGGCTCGGCCGCTGGCGGCGTGGACATCGAAGAAGTCGCCGCCACTACCCCCGAGAAAATCATCAAAGTCCACATTGACCCGCTCATGGGTTTGCAGGACTACCAGATTCTGGATATGGCCCTCGGCATTGAACTCCCCAAGGAACTGTGGGGCGAGTTCAATACCGTCTGCCAGGGCCTGTGGCGCGCCTACAAAGAGAGCGATGCCACCCTGGCTGAAATCAACCCGCTCGCCATCCTCGGTGACGGCCACCTGGCCGCCCTGGATGGCAAAATGATTCTGGACGAAAACGCCCTCTACCGCCACCCCGACCTCGCCGAAAAGCGCGATTTGGACGTGGAAGCCGAGAGCGAAATCGAAGCCAACAAATACGGCCTGACCTACATCAAGCTGGAAGGCGAAATCGGCTGCATGGTCAACGGCGCCGGCCTCGCCATGGCGACGATGGACATCATCA
>CAZEQN010000202.1:0-4665 GCA_964514335.1 uncultured Anaerolineaceae bacterium | reverse complement strand
TCACAATGTTCAGGTGTGCTTTTACGCACGCTTCCAGAAACTGCGCCATCGGCTCGGTAATTGAACCGAACTTTATCAAATCCGCCACGCCCAGCCGTTCCTTGGCAAATTTCCGGATGGTCAGCGAAGGCCCATCAATCGCCACCGGCGGCACCACCGCATTCACGCGGCTGCCATCCGGCAGGCGCGCATCCACCGTCGGGTTGTCCGGGTCCACCCGCCGCCCCAGTGGTAGCACAATCCGGTCAATCACCCGCAACACATGTGCATCATCCTGAAACGTGACCGGGGCGCGCTCCACCTTACCTTTACGCTCCACAAAAATGTGCCGCGGCCCATTCACCATCACTTCGCTCACATCCGGGTCATCCAGTAGCGGCTGAATCGGCCCATACCCCAGCAGGTCATTGCTGATTTCGCGAAACAGGGCCGCCTTCTCCGCCCGCGGCAATGCCAGCTTGGTTTGCGCAAACGCCTGCTCCAGCAGTTGCTGTACTGCCTCTTTGCGCTTATCGTGGGGTAAGTTATGCTCTTCCAGATAACGGATAATCTGCTGCGTTAGATACCCCCGCAATTTATCCAGATCCGGTCCTTTAAGAGCGGCCTCGCCTTGCGGTCCCCCGCCGCTCATGCCATTTCCTCTTTGGGCAGCACCCACACAATCGCGTCCCGATTCACCAGCAGCAAATCCGTCCGGTACAAATCCTGCCCATGCATATCCATCACCACCGCATCCGTCACGGCCACAAAGCGGTCCTGATGGTTCAGTTCGTCCTTCAACCGTTCACCGGGGCGAGCATGCAGCGCGCCTTCAATCCTTTGCTGTGCCGTCTGAATCACAACCAGCACCGGCTCCTTCGCCACCACATCCGTAAATATCTTACCTTTATCATCATAGGGGATAGTCATTCTTCACTTCCCTTCTTTGTGCAGCCCACTAACTGCGGCTCACCTTAATCGGTTGAGTCGTGCGCTTTTTCAGGTTTTTGTGCATCAATTCGGCCAACTCACGCATCGCAATCGCCGCCACTTCTCCGGGGAACTTGTGATGCATGGGGACATGCTGGTTATTGGCCAGCGAGAAATTCGCTTCCGTAAACGGATACGAGCCCGGAATGTCCAGCCCCAGCGCCTTTTCAATTGCCTGTTTGGTCATTCCTTCCAGCCCCACCGCTCGGTTAATAATCAGAAACAACTGCTCGCGTTCCATCCCTTTTCCCTCCAAAAAGGAAATCACCCGCCGCGTCAATTCAACCGTACCCGGGTCTACGCTCATCACCAGCGCCAGTTGGTCTGCCACCAGGATAATCGGCAGCGCAATCCGCGAGAGCGAACGCCCCAAATCCACAAACACATAGTCAAACACGCCCCGCAGGGTGTTCAAAATCACTGGCACTCGGGCGATGTCCAGTTCGTTGGCTTCTTCCGGGTCCGGGCAGCCGGCCAGCAATTGAAAATTCCACAACTTGAACGCCGGCAGCGACTCCTGAAAATACGCCGGGGTGGCTTCGGCCATCGTCATGCGCGTCGCCTCCACGATATTCAACGGCCCTTCATACCCGGCAATCGAAGCCAGCGAACCCAGCGGCAGCACCATATCCACCACCGCGATTTTCGCCTCTGGCTCGCGCTCCCCCAAACTGGCCGCGATATTGGCGCACAAGGAAGAAGTTCCCGTACCGCCCTTGGCGCTCAAGAACACCACTAGCTTGGCTTCTTTCTGGTTTCGATTGGCCTCTTTCGCCGAGCGGTACACCGTGGGTTCGGTCGGCCCTTTTTTTTCGGCTTCCTGCAGCGCCGCCAGCAGCAACGGCAGGGCATCGCCTTCCTTGGCAAAATAGTTGTTAAATCCAATTTCAATAATCTGTTGGATTTCTTCCGGGTCGCGCAGGCTGGAAAAAGCAATCACCGGCTTGCCAGCCGTCCGGCCATCCGCCCGCAATTTGGCCACAAAATCCCGCACGCTCATATCACTGAAAGTCGGGTCAAGCACAATCGCATGCGGCCGGTCGCGCCATGCCGCAATCAGGCCCTCTTTCCCGCCCCCGGCCGAGAACACTTCCATGCCGGCCTTCTTAAGCTCATACTTTAAATAATTAACCGTGGCGGCATCTTTATCAATAATCAGAACGCGGGTAGCCAAGGCTTAATCGCCTCCTGGCGCACCCGGCATGGTGTAACCCATCCCGGAGCGAGTGACAATATGCAGGGGTCGTTTGGGGTTTTCTTCCAGTTTCTGTCGCAACCGCGAAATACACACCCACAAAATTTCCTTATCATCCCCATATTCTTCACCCCACACATTGCGCAACAATTCTTCCGCTGTGAGCGTGGTACCGGCATGGTGCGCAAACTGTAAAAGCAGGCGGTATTCCGTGGCCGAAAGGTAAACCGGCTTCTCACTCACCCGCACCTCCGCGCTCGCAAAATCAATCTCCAGATTACCATGCCTGAACAGGGTCACCTCGCCCCGTGTATCGCCCAGGGCTGCCCGCCGCAATACCGCCCGCACTCGCGCCAGCAATTCCTGCGCTGAAAACGGCTTGACAATATAATCATCCGCGCCCCGGTTCAACCCCTCCACCCGGTCTGCTTCTTCTCCCTTGGCCGTCAGCATGATGATTGGCAGCATCGAAAATTCGCGAATCCGGTCCAGGGCGCTGAACCCATCCATCACCGGCATCATCACATCCAGCAATACCAGGTCCGGCTTCACTTCCACCACCGTTTGCACCGCTTCCTGCCCGTTGGCGCACGTCAGCACCTCAAAACCTTCGGCCGTCAGGTTGGCTTCCACCAGCCGCAAAAAGCGGGGTTCATCATCCACAACCAGAATTTTTTCAGGCATGGCTCTCCTCATTCTTCACATCCGCAACTGCCAGCGGCAGCCAGAAACTAAATGTGGTTCCTGCACCGGGTTTAGAGTCAACCCGTATTCGCCCGTCGTGCGCTCTTACAATCTGTTCACAAATAAACAAACCCAATCCCGTGCCGCGCACCCCGGCGCTCCGTTCCGGCACCCGCGTAAACCGCTTAAACAGATTGGGCAGGTGCTCGGCAGGGATTCCCGGCCCATTGTCCGCCAGATGAATCTCCACCCCATCCCCTTCCGGCACAGCCCAGATACGCAAGGTCGAATTCGGCGCATACTTGGCCGCGTTGGCGGTCAGGTTTTCCAGCACCTGCCCCAGCCGTTTGGCATCCACCCGCACCCAGACCTCCGCCCCGTTCAGGTCCAGCTCCATTTTCAAATTATTATAGCGTGATTGCATCCGGTGTATTACATCCCCCAGCACATCCGCAAGCAGCACCCGCTTAAGTTCCATCCGCAAGGCGCCACTCTGCAAGCGCGAAGAATCCAGCAAATTCTCAATCAACTCACTAAGTCGGTCGCTTTCTTCATCAATAATCAACAGGAATTCGCGTAACGTCACCGCATCCCACTCGGTATCCTGCCGCAGCAAAGTCGTCGTATAACCCTTGATAAACCCCAATGGGGTCAGTAATTCATGGGAGACCATCGCAATAAAATCATCCTGCAGGCGTGCCAGCCGCCGTTCCGCTTCCAGGTTTGCCACCCGCTCCACCAGCAGGGAGCGCTCAAACAGTTGCGTGACATGGGTCGCGATAAACGTTGCCAGGCTGACCTGTTCCTCCGTGTAGCTCGGCCCGCCAAAACGGATAAAGACCAGCGCCCCGGTCTTACGTCCTCCGGCAATCATGGGCAGGGCCAGATAGAAATGTTCATCCAGCCGGTCGCCGCCTTCTTCGCCCGCCGCCTCTTCCTGTATGACCACCTGCCCGCTTTCCAGCGCCTGCTTGGCCGCCATTTCCCCCCACACTAAATCCGCTGGCGCAGAACGCCCCCGGCCCACCACGCGCGCAAAAAACGGCTCCAGCGGCTCCGGGCCATCCTGCACCCGGTACAGCACCGCGCTGTCAAAAATGAATACTGCCCGCGTCAGGTTGGTAATTTCATCCATGGCGCTATCAATATCTTCCGCCAGCGAAACCACCCGGCTGATGGCATACACCGCCTCCAGCTCATTCGGGCGCAACCGCCCTGCCGGAGCGCGTGAATCAGGCATATTTCAACCCCAGCACAAAGCTGAAACAAGCCCCCTGCCCGGCCTCTGAAATCACCTCAATCTGGCTGCGGTGGGCTTCCACAATCTGCCGCACCAGCGCCAGCCCCAGCCCGGCCCCGCCCACCTGCCGCGTACTGGAACCATCCAGCTGATGAAACGCTTCAAAAATTTCGTTGATTTTCTCCGGCGGAATTCCCACCCCGTTGTCGCGCACCTCAAACCGGATGCCCTGCCCCTGCCGGGTGGCGCTCACTTTTGCCCAGCCGCCTTCCTGACTAAATTTAATCGCGTTCTCCAGCAGATGTTCCAGCGTCCAGCCCAGTTTCTCCGGGTCGGCCTCCACTGTGGGTAGCCCCGGCTCGGCTTCCATACTGACTGTTACCCCGCGTTGCTGTGCCAGGCTCGCGTTCCGTTCCACCGCCGCCGCCAGCAAGTCCGCCGGGGCAATCGGCTGTGGGTTGATTCCCATCTCGCCCTGCGCCATCACGGCCACCTGAATCAAGTTTTCAATCAGCGCATCCAGCCGTTTATACGCTCGAATCATTACTTCCAGGGCGCTGGTTTGGGCGTCACTCAC
>CAZEQN010000201.1:0-4683 GCA_964514335.1 uncultured Anaerolineaceae bacterium | reverse complement strand
CTCGCAAATCAAATTACCTGGCTGCGGATGATTACGGTCTTTCGCAATTTTGCCGTCTGGCTGCCGATTCTCTTTCTTACCCAGCGCGTCATTCGCCAACGCACAGACTATAAACAGTGGTTCATCCTCTACTATGCCGTTGTGACCGCGGTCGCCGCCCTCGGCATTTTGGAATTCCTCTTCCCCGAAATTCCCGCCCTCATCCCGGGCTTTAGCCCCGACCCCTTCGCGGTTCTATCTGCTGGTGAATTTCTGCGGGCGCGTTATTCTTTCTGGGGCCATTCCGGCGCGACCTTCATGATGGCCATGGGCCTGCCGTTTGCGCTGCCCTTGCTTTACTGGACTACCAACCGTTTCTGGCGCGGCATCATTCTCGGCTGCGCCGCCTTGCTACTGGTGGGCGTTTATATTGGCGGTTTCCGCAGTATGTGGTTGCTGGTTGGGTTGGTTGCCCTGGTTTGGTGGGGGTTGCGTTTTGGGGCGCGTTCGCTGCCCATTGGCGTTGCCGGGCTGGTCGGCCTCTACCTCAACCTTCCAGCGGAAGCCCAGGCGCGTGCCACCACCCTCTGGCTGGCGGTTCAAGGCATTGAAATGGAAAGCAGCCTGCTCTCTCGCACCGAACGCATCGACTTATCGCTAAGAGTCATTACCCAAAACCCGCTCGGCGCCGGTTGGGGCGCGGTGGGTTGGATTCACAATGACTTTCTTCAAGTTGCGGCTAATCTTGGCATTGCCGCGGGCATCCTGTTTGTTGGCGTTGCCATCTGGCTTGTATGGCGCACCTGGCAGGTGTTCCGCGCCGCGCCGCCTGCGACTGAAATATACTGGGTCAGCCTCGCCTTCCTGCTCAGTTTCATCTGCACGCTGGGGGTCATGTTCACCCAGGCCGTCCAGATTCTTTCGGTCATCGCCATCCCGGTCTGGTTGATATGGTCATGGCTGATTCACTGGCTTGAACTTCAGGCCGCTTTCTCCCATCAGGAACCACGATGACCTCCGCCCCGGTCTTCATTCTCGGCGCGCCTCGCTCTGGCACAACCATTCTCCGGCGCAGCCTCTCCCGCGCCGCGGGTCTGTTCATTCCCGAAGAAACCAACTTCATCCCCCAATTATTTCCGGCTTTTGCCCGCCATTGGCAAAAGGGGCAGCCGCAGGCCGCTCTCAATCTACTTCAGCGCCAGCCTGTTTTCGCCCACCGCCAGCTAACCCTTGACCTTCAAACGCTCGACCCGCGCGTGCCCGCATCCCAGGCCTATGGCCACGCCATTGATGCCCTGATGCTGGCCGCCGCCGCCCGGCGCAGCAAGCTGGCCTGGGGTGAAAAAACACCGGCCTACATTTTTTCCATTTCCCGGCTGGCCGAGTGGTTCCCCGCCGCCCGCTTCGTCCATGTTCTGCGCGATGGCCGGGATGTCGCCCTCTCCCAAATGCCCCTGCGCTGGGGCCCAAACAATGCCGCCGCCTGTGCTCGCCTTTGGCGGGCCAGCGTCCGCGCCTGGCAGGCTGCCGCGGTGGCCCTGCCGGAACGCTGCATCCAGCTTCGCTATGAAGATTTCGTTGCCCAGCCCTTGCAGGAACTCCAGCGTCTGGCAGCCTTTCTCGGCCTACCCATTGTGCCGGAAAGATTGGCTGAATTGCCCATTCACCCAAATCGGGTGGCTGTGTGGCGCAAGTCCTTTGAGTTTTCGCCCCGCGAGTTGGCCGCCTATCAGGCGTTGGCGGGCGCCGAGCTGACTGCGGCGGGGTATGAAATCCCGGCCGCCTTGCCTCCCTTGCCCTTCTGGTTCCTCCCGCTTTCTGTGCTGGATGATGCCGGTCGCCGCCTGACCAACCGCTGGTTACGCGGCCCGGTGAACTCTTAACCTCGCATCTGCCAATGTCTCCGCGACCACTTCGCCTTATTTTTTTGATGGAAACTGCCCAGTTGGGTGGGGCGGAGGTTCAAATGCTGGCTGTTGCGGAAACCTTACTTGCCCGGGGCCACTCCGCCCTGTTTCTGGTGCCGGCCCCCGGCCCGCTGGCAGACCGGCTGCACAAACTGCCTGCCCCCGTCTGCTGTATTGCCCAACCCCGCTTGCTATCTACTTCATTTCATCTGCCGTCCGGGTCGCTCTGGCTTAACCCCCTCTCCTGGCTCATTAATCCCCTCTCCGGGCTGCTCTGGACAATTCGCTTGTGGCTCACCCTGCGCCAATCCCCCGGCACACTCATTTCCTCTGGCGTGTGGGGTCAGCTTTTTGGCGGGCTGGCCGCCCGGCTGGCTGGCTGCCGGGTAATTTGGATGTGCCATACCATCGCTCGCCACCCGCTCCACCTCACCCTGTTGCGGTGGGCTGCCCATGCAATCCCCCACCAGTTGGTCTGCCCCTCGGCCCCCATCCGCGCCAGTTATGGCGCCGCCCCTGCCGTAGCTCGCAAAACCACGCTCATTCCCAATGGCCTGCGCGTGGCGCACTTCGGTCCGCGCCCGGTCGGCCCCCGCCCGCACGGTTTTGAAATCGGCACAGTCGCCCGCCTCACCGAGTGGAAAGGGCACCATCTCGCCCTCGCGGTGGCTCGCCAATTGCATGCCCAGCGCCTGCACTTTCGCTGGCGCTTCGCTGGCAATGCCGCCCTGGGCTCAACCGCCTACCGCCAGCGCCTGCTGGACCTTTGCCGCACCTGGCAACTGGAAGGCTGCGTCGAGTGGCTCGATTTTGTAGAAGACATGCCCGCTTTTTACCGTTCGCTTGACGTCCTTGTCCATCTCCCCACCCGGCCCGAACCCTTCGGTCTCGCCCTCACCGAAGCTCTGGCCAGTGGCCTGCCCGTGCTTTGCAGCCCCGGCAGCGGCGCCGAACCCTATGTGCTGGCTGGGGGCGGGGCGGTATTGCCGCCCAATGATACGGCCGCCCTCGCCGATGTATTGCTCCACTGGGCGGCCAACCCGCAGGAACGCGCCCGGCGCGGCGCGGCGGGCCGCGCCATCGTAGAAGCCGAGTTGGACATAGAAGTGTATACCGATCGCCTCCTCCGCTTGCTGGAAACTACGCCATGAGCCGTGCCGCCCTTACCGTAATTGTCCCCGCCGGAAATCGGGTGGATGTCATCGAAGATTGTCTCGCCAGCGTTCGCTGGGCGGATGAACTCCTCGTGGTTGATTCCTATTCCCAGGATGGCACTCACGAAATCGCTCAACGCTATGCCGACCGCATCCTCCAGCACCCATATGAGAACTCCGCCCGTCAGAAAAACTGGGCTATTCCCCAGGCCGCCCATGAATGGGTGCTCATCGTTGACACCGATGAACGCGTCTCACCCGCCTTGCGCCAGGAAATCGAAGCCACCCTTGCCGACCCACAGGCCGCCGGTTACTGGTTGCCGCGCCGCAACCTCTTTCTTGGCCGCTGGCTGGCGCATACCGGCTACTCGCCGGACCACCAGCTGCGCCTTTTTCGCCGAGACCTTGGCCGCTACGCTGACCGCCAGGTACACGCACACCTTGAATTGGCGGGCCCGGCGGCCACGCTCACCCAACCCCTGCTGCACTACGCCCATCGCACCCTCGACCAAACTCTCGCCAACCTCCTGCTGCAGATGACCACCTGGGAGGCTCGCCAGCGCGCACCCCAGCCTGGCCGCGGCCGCCTCTGGTTGCTTGGCAACCTCCTGCTGCGCCCGCCTGCGGCTTTTATCCTCCGTTTTATCATTCAGGGCGGCTGGCGCGACGGCCTGCACGGCCTGGCGGCCAGCCTGCTATGGGCGATGTACGTCTGCATCACCTACCTCAAAATCTGGGAGTCCGGCCTCGAACTGCCGCCCGCCTGGTGGCAGGCCGATTGGGAATCCCTATCCGGAGCGGGTGATGACTGAAGCCCCCATTCTCATTGTGGGCGTCGCCCGTTGCGGCAGCACCTGGCTGGGCGGCATGCTCGCCAGCCATCCCCAGGCGCAGGTATTTAAAGACCAGACCGCCCCACTCTACTTGTTCAACGGCCTGCGCACCCTTTCGCCCTTAGCCGATGACCGCCTCAACCTCTCCGGCCTTGAATGGAAAGCCGCCTGGCTGCGCCGTTACTATGCGCGGCAGCACATTGGCAAACAGCAAATTCTCCTTTCGCCCACCTATGTCGGTTTTCTCCCCCTGTTGCTGGCCGCCTTTCCGGCATCAAAAATTATTGAACTTCAACGCAGCCCCCTGGATAGCGTCGTCTCCATGCAGCGCTTTATGGAAGTCCGCCAACCCCTGCGCCCGGCGCGGCGCGGCAAACGCCACCGCCGCACCCAGGCCTGGCAGGCCGCCCACCTCCTGCACCGCTGGCGCTGGCAGCGCTGGCTGGGCGGCGGCTACCTTGGTTTGCGCCCGGAAGGGTTTCACACCCTGTGCCATCTGCCCTCCTATGAGTTTGCCGCTGCCTATTACCATACCGCGGCTACGCTTCTGGCCAGTGGCCTGGCTGCTCTGCCGCCTGCCCGCCGCTATGTCGCCACCTTTGAAAACCTCGCCCAGCGCTTCGAACCCGAAATGCAAAGCCTCCTGAAATTTGCCGGTCTGGCTGCCCCGCCGGACTGGCTGCAAGGCCACAAGCGGCGCGTCCGCTGGCGTGGCCTCCACCGCGCCGCCCGCACCCTCACCCCCGCCCAGGCCGCCCGGTTACAGGAAATTGTGGAAAACGGCATCTAAGCCAATGGCTTCCTCCCTCC
>CAZEQN010000200.1:0-4694 GCA_964514335.1 uncultured Anaerolineaceae bacterium | reverse complement strand
GAGTCATCTTGGTGGCTGGCAAACCCTGGGCGACCAGTTCAGCCTGCATCCACTCGCTGATGGGCAATAGATGGTCGGCGCGGCGGGCAACGGCTTTGAGCAGGCGGGTTTGAAAGGCGGCCCCCAGCCGGGCGGCCAGCGAACCGGTCTGGGCGGTCGCGGAAGGAAAGGAATACTGGAAGATGACGGGCGCGCCGTGCTTGCGCCGCTGGCCGAAGGCCCAAAAAGCCAGTTGGAAGTCATTGCGAATGTAAATCACATCTGGGCGGGGCAATTGGCGGGCGGCACGGGCCACCTGAAATGGCTTGGCAAGCACGTTCATCAGCCGCGCCAGCGGGGTGGCACGGCCGCGCCCCGGCAGCGCCCACACTTCGGCGGCGTGCCAGGGGTGGCGGGTGACTTCACGAGCAGGGGCGTTGGTTTGCATCAGGAAGTTGACGCGATGGCCGCGCCCCGGCAATCCTTTGGCCAGCACCTCTTCCATAAAGGGGTGCTCAAGCGGCCAGCGCTGGGTGGTGAGGACCAGCAGGTTCACGCCGCCTCCGCCAGCCAGCCAAAATTGGGGGCCGGGATGCCCTGCCAGGCCACCGAAAGCGAAGCGGGAGTGAGGATGCGTTCGATTTCGGCCAGGCTCAAGAGGCGGAACCAGGTATCCCACAGGCTGCTCTGGTTCCAGGCGCGGCCCTCATCCGACCAGCCGGTTTCGATTTTGCGGGTGAGTTTTAATTGCCCGGCCAGCGCGGCCCGCAAAGCAACCAGGACTTTCTCCGGCTGGCGCAGGTTCAGGTTGTGGCGGGCCACCTTCAGCCAGTCGCGCAGCCCAAAGCGCGGGCGCTGGGCCCAGCAAAAGCCGCCATCCGGGTTCTGGTTGGCGAGGATACCGACCCGGGCACGCGCGAGGGCGGCTTCAATTTCGAGGCGCAGTTCGGGAAACCGGCGGTGGGCGCTGGTGAGGATATGCAGAGCATCCAGATCATCGCAGGCGCCGCCGCCGCCCTTGGGGCTGAAGAGTCCATCCGCCTGTTGCAAAGCGAGGGTACGGCGGGCGGCGGCCAGCAAGGTGGGTTGCGTACGGCCAGCGTAGTTGTATACGACCAATTGGTGGACATAGCCCTGCATGCCCTCCCAGTAACGGCTGGCGCGGCCGCGGCCCCAGAAGCCGCTGGCCGGGTCAGCGTTGGTGTCATGCCAGTCAAACCAGGCCTGCAATCCGGCGGCGGCGCCTGGCTGCCCGGCTTCGGCAGCTTCGGTCAGCATGATGCCGAGGAACATGGCCTTGTTGCCACTGTTGGAGGCGGCGGCCCAGTTCAGGTCGGCCAGCCAGGCGCGGATAGTTTGCGGCGCGCACCAGGGCTGGATGAAATTGAGGGGCTGCTGCGGGCGCGCCCCCAGCAGGCGCAGGGCGCTGATGCAGTAGCCGGTGAGCTGCTGGTCAAGGTGGTCAGCGGAGTGGGCGGCATCGGTGGCGCGCTGGCGGTGGGCCGGGTCGCGGAACAGGCCGCTGGCGGGGTCCTGATACGACTGGATGTGGTCAACCCAGGTCTGGCGGGCGGCAGCATCCCACTGGCGGGTTTCACCCACCAGATGAAAAGTGTAGAGGGCGTACAGACTGGCGAAGAGGGTCGCGCCGGTGCTGGCATGCAGGCGGTAATCGGTGGTGGCCGGGCCGGTGTGCTGGGCGCGGGTGTAGGCCAGGGCGCGGTTCAGCCAGTCAGGCGGGGCGGGGCGAGTTTCAGGCATGCGGGTTGGAGACCGACGGCGGGTAATGGAAGACGCCGGCGGCATCCGGCTCGAGGGCCTCAATCGCCAGCACGGCATCCAGATTCAACGGCCCGTAGATATGCGGAAAAAGCGTATCGAGGGCTGTTTCCCATTTCACTTCGGCGGTCAGGCGGGCGACTTCAATGTACAGCAGTACCAGGCCGCGCTGCCCGGCAAAGAAGCGGTTGGCAGTGGCACCCATCTGGGCGGCGGTGGAGCAATGGATGAAGCCCTCCGTATCGAGGGTGTCACCGCGGTACTCGCCGGCGGTCTGGGCGGCCTCCCAGGCGGTTTGAGGACAAATATGCAGGATGATGTCATCGAAGGTCTGATTCATTCGGCTGCCTTTCGGAGCAGGTCAACCACTTCATCCAGGATGGCGGCCGCGACTTCGTCTTTGCCTTGCAGGGGCAGGTCTTCACGGCGACCATCGGCAAACAGCAGACTGACGCGGTTGGTATCCACTTCAAAGCCGGCATCGGCGGCGCTGACATCATTGGCAACGATGAAATCGAGCCCCTTGGCGGCCAGTTTCTTTTCAGCATTCGCCAGCAGGTCCTGGCTCTCGGCGGCAAAGCCCACCGTAACGGCTGGATGGCCCGCTTTTTTCTTCGCCGCCGCCACCGCCTTCAAAATGTCTTCGGTGTGAGTGAGCGAAATCACAGGGGCTTCGCCGCCCTTCTTGATTTTGTGTTCGGCGGCCTGTACCGGGCGGAAGTCGGCCACGGCAGCGGCCATAATAAGCGCATCGGCATTGGCGCTGTGCGCCAGCACGGCGGCGAGCATCTCGGCGGCGGTGCGCACATCCACCCGCGCCGCCCCGGCCGGGGTTGGGAGAGCATTGGGGCCGCAAATGAGGGTCACTTCGGCGCCTAAATCCAGAGCCGCCTGGGCGAGGGCAAAGCCCTGCTTGCCGGAAGACCGATTGGCGATAAAACGCACCGGGTCCAGCGGTTCCTGGGTGCCGCCAGCAGACACGACCACATGTTTGCCGGCCAGCGGGCCACGGTGCGCCAGCAGGCGGCGAATGTGACCGAGCAGGTCGGCGGGTTCGGTCATGCGCCCGACCTGGCGCAAGCCGGAAGCCAGATGGCCGCTTTCCGGGCCAACGATAATTGCGCCGCGCTCGCGCAGAATTTCAAGATTGGCTTGCGTGGCCGGATGCTGGAACATGCCGCCATCCATGGCGGGAGCCAGCAGCAGCGGGCACTCGGCCGCCACCGCCGCCAGCGAAAGCAGGTTATCGGCCAGGCCGTGGGCCAGTCTGGCGAGCGTGTTGGCGGTGGCGGGGGCAATCACCAGCAGGTCGGCTTCTTTGGCGAGGTTGATATGCAAGACATGCCCTTCACTGCCCCACAGGTCGGCATCCAGATAGGCGCGGCGGCCAGTAACAGATTGAAAGGTAAGCGGAGTGATGAACTGGGCGGCGGCGGCAGTGAGGATGACATCCACCTCGGCCCCGGCCTGGCGCAACTTGGAAGCCAGATCGGCGGCCTTGTAACAGGCAATCGAGCCGGTGACGCCCAGCAAGATGCGTTTGCCAGTGAGCGGGGTTACCATACAGCCACCAATCCTTCCATATCCTTCACAAATTGCGCCAGAATGCGTTCATCGGTGTGCGGGTCAGCGGCGATGAACCAGAACGAGCCGGTCGGAAACGGGTTGTGGACGTAGAAACGCCAGTCGTCAATTTCAAACTCAAACCAGCACAGGCCAGCGGGGTCGCAATCCATGCTGCCGCGCAATTTCACGCCCGGCAGGTTGCCCACCAGGCGGCGCATATCGGCCGGGATGAAATCATACTCCGGGGCGTAGAAACAACGGCGGCCATCCGGCAGGGGCAGGGAGAGGAGGTTGGGCGAGGTCATGGTAACTGGTAACTGGTAACTGGTAACTGGTAACTGGTAACTGGTAACTGGTAACTGATTGTACTTTATGCGGACAGGCGGACGCCCAGCGCCATGCGTACCAGCCCCGGCCCCATGCTCAGGGCGCTGCGTTCCAGCGCCAGCCCGGCGGCGGCGAACATGCGGGCATAGTCGGCCTCGTCCCAGCGCGCCAGCCGTTCAGCCCGGCCAGCGTAATTCAGCAGGGTGTCGCGGGCCAGGCCGGCCAGGCCGGCGGCCTCTGCCAGTTCGGTGGCGGCGGCCATGGTCATGAGTTCGGAGGGGTTGAGCAGGGCGACTCGATTGGCGACACGCGCCATTTCATTGAGGGCCGGCTGGGGCTGCTCCATCAGGTAGAGGACGTTGGAAGCGAGGGCGCAATCCAGCGCTCCGGTGGCAAAAGGCAGGTGCAGGGTATCGGCGTGCAGCATGGCAGGGTGCAGCCGCTGGGCAAGCATCCCGGCATCCACATCCACGCCCCAGACCTGCACGCCGCTTTCGGCCAGCAATTTCGCCAGCAGGCCGGGGCCGCTGCCAACATCAAGGGCGGTGGTTCCGGGCGGCAGGGCGCACCACTCGGCGAATTTCGCCAGCGCCCGGCCCCAGCCGGTCTTGGTCTGGAGTTCGAGGAAATAGGTGGCGTCGTGGTCGAGGTCGTGGTCGGTGGTCATGCAGGTTCCGCTATTCGTGTTGAAGTGGGTGGCCGCAGTGGGCTGAAGCCCACTGTCTTAAGGCGATTCTCATGCGAAATTCGCTACTCCCTACTGGTTCAGCCCCCAGATGATTTTCAGGCCATCGAGGGTGAGCCACGGGGCAATGATATCAATGACCTCGGTTTCACGGGCCACAATTTCGGCCAGGCCGCCGGTGGCAATGACCTTCATCTCCGGCCCGAGTTCAGTCCGGAAGCGCGCCACCATGCCCTCTACCAGCCCGACATAGCCAAACAACAGGCCGGATTGCAGGGCGTGGGTGGTGTTGGTGCCGATGACCGAGGGGGGACGCTTAAGGTCGACGCGTGAGAGCTTTGCGGCCCGCGAAAACAGG
>CAZEQN010000199.1:0-4719 GCA_964514335.1 uncultured Anaerolineaceae bacterium | reverse complement strand
TGTAGACCCCCGCCTGCTTTTGCTCGGTGAGGTGCAGGGTGAAGGCCGCCAGATCGCGGGCATCCACCAGGGTAACGATTTCCTCCGGGGGCGGGGCGAGCATTTTGCCGCCGCGCTGGACGCGTAACGGCCAGTAGGTGAAGCGGTCGGTGTGGTCATGCGGGCCGACGACGTATGATGGCCGCAGAATGCTGGCGGTTTCAGGCAGGGCGCGCTCGCAGGCGGCCTTGAGGCCGCTGTAGGTCTCGTTGGTGACTTCTTCGGAGTCCGGGTCGGCCAGTTCAGCGAGGGGCGAGTCTTCATCCATCGGCTGGCTGAAATCCGCATAGACTGAAATCGAAGAGATGTAGGTGTAGTGGCCGCCGCGGCCATCCAGGGCGGCGAGCATCTGGCGCACCTGGCGCGGGAAATAGCCGTTCACGTCGATGGTGGCATCCCACTGGCGGCCAGCGAGGGCGTGCAAATCCTCCGGCTGGCTGCGGTCCCCGTGGATTTTCTCGACCTGCGGGAATAACTCGGCGTTGGTCTGGCCGCGGTTGAAGAGGGTGACGGTGTGGCCGCGCTGGAGGGCGGCTTCGGTGATGTGGCGGCCGACGAACTGGGTGCCGCCGAGGATGAGGAGGTTCATGGGGGGGGAGTCCTTGGGCGCTGGTAGGCAGGGAAACGGGTAAAAAAGTATCAGGTAAACAAGTAGCAGGTATCAGGCGAACAGGTATCAAGTAAACAAGTAGCAGGTAAACAAGTAGCAGGTATTAGCTAAACCAGTAGCAAGTCTAAGGGTATCAGGTATAAAAGATATTTGTATCAAGGAAGCGGGTCAGCGGATACACCGGCAATCGCAGGAACCCATGTGTACTTGATACTTGTGTACTTGATACCTGTGTACCTGTTTCCCTGTCTACCTATTCATCACATCCTGAACACGCCGAAGCCGGGGCCAGTGCGGGGGGCTTTGAGCACCACCGAGAGGGCCAGGGCGAGGATCGGGCGGGTTTCGGCGGGGTCAATCACGCCGTCATCCCACAGGCGGGCGGAGGAGTAGTAAGGGTTGCCTTCGGTTTCGTACTTCTCCAGAATCGGGCGTTTGAGTTCCTCGGCTTCGGCGGGGGTGAGGGGCGGCTGGCCCTCGGCGGCGAGCTGGTCCTGCTTGATGGTGAGCATGACGTTGGCGGCCTGCTCGCCGCCCATGACGCTGATGCGGGCGTTGGGCCACATCCACAGGAAGCGCGGCAGGTAGCCGCGCCCGGCCATGCCGTAGTTGCCGGCCCCAAACGAGCCGCCGATGATGACAGTCAGTTTGGGCACAGTGCAGGTGGCGACGGCGTGCACCAGCTTGGCGCCGGCCCTGGCGATGCCGCCGGCCTCATACTCGCGGCCGACCATGAAACCGGTGATGTTCTGCAAAAAGAGCAGCGGGATGCCGCGCTGTTCGCACAGTTCAATAAAGTGGGCGCCCTTTTGCGAGGACTCGCTGAAGAGGATGCCGTTGTTGGCGATGATGCCGACCGGGTAGCCCTCGATGCGGGCAAAGCCGCACACGAGAGTGGCGCCGTAGCGGGCCTTGAACTCGCGGAAGCGGCTGCCATCCACGAGGCGGGCGATGACTTCGCGCACGTCGTACTGTTCGCGGAAGGTGGTCGGCAGCAGGCCGTAAAGCTCCTCGGCCGGGTAGAGGGGTTCTTCGGGCGGGGCGACTTCCACGCTTAGGGTCGGCTGGTGGTTGAGGGTTTCGACGATGCCGCGCAGGATTTCCAGGGCGTGCGGGTCGTCCTCGGCGAAGTGGTCGGCCACGCCGGAGAGGCGGGTGTGGACATCCGCGCCGCCGAGGTCTTCGGCGCTGACATCCTCGCCCGTGGCAGCCTTGACCAGCGGCGGCCCGGCCAGAAAAATGGTGCCCGTGCCTTTGACGATGATGGCTTCGTCGCTCATGGCGGGGACGTAGGCGCCGCCGGCGGTGCAACTGCCCATGACGGCTGCAATCTGGGGGATGCCGCGGGCGCTCATCTGGGCCTGATTGTAGAAGATGCGCCCGAAGTGGTTTTCGCCGGGGAAGACTTCATCCTGCAGAGGCAGAAACGCACCGCCAGAGTCGACCAGGTAGATGCAGGGCAGATGATTTTCGAGGGCGATTTGCTGGGCGCGCAGGTGCTTGGTGACGGTCAGCGGGTAGTACGAGCCGCCCTTGACGGTGGCGTCGTTGGCGACCAACATGACCTCTTTGCCCGCCACGCGACCGATGCCGGCCACAATGCCCGCTCCGGCGGCTTCGCCATCGTACAGGCCCCAGGCGGCGAAGGGCGCGATTTCGAGGAAGGGCGAGCCGGGGTCAAGGAGCTGGTCAATGCGGTCACGGACGAAGAGCTTGCCGCGTTCTTCGTGCCGCTGGCGGTATTTGTCGCCGCCGCCGGCGCGGTTTTTGGCGAGGCGGGCGCGCAGTTCGGCGGCCAGGGCGCGGTGATGGGCTTCGTTTTCCTTGAAGCGCGGGTCGGCGGGGTGGAGGGCGGTGGGCAGAGTTTCCATATTAGGCGGGATTATAAACGCTGGCAGGCGGCGGACGAAAAATTGCTGTGTAACGAATGGGCGAATTTCGGGTTTTCTTGCTAAGATGCAGTATCCACGCGTGCCTTGAGGAGGCCAGAGATGATTTTGTTCGTGATTGAGTTGATTTTCGGTATTATTGCCCTGACGCGCAAAGAGATTAAGATTACCAACTCGCGCATCATTCAGGGCGAAACCGCCCGCAACATCGGCATTCTGCTGATTGTGGGCGCGGCAATCGGCTTCTTTACCGGGGCGCTGGTGCTGTGGACTACGCTGATTGCGGCGATTGTGTGGGGTTTCATCGCCACCAACCCGCCCAAGGCCGCGGCGTAGGCTTACCTGTTAGATTGCAAAAGCGCCCCGATAGTCGGGGCGCTTTTTTGTTTGTGATTCAGGGGAGTTGTAACCCGGCTTTAGCCGCTTTGTACACGGCGGCGGCATAGGCCGCCAGCCGCTTTTCGCCGTCCGGCTGTTCGGCTACCGCGGCGTAGGGCAGCAGGCTGCCCTGCCAACTGGCGGTGTGCCAGAATGCGCCGTGCGGCAGGGGCTGGCGGGTGAGGGCCGGGTCAAACGGGAAGGGGTTGGAGTAGAAGTAAGGTTCAGGGTGGCCCGCATCGCCAGTCGAGAAGCCGAGGTTGAGCTGGGTGGGGAAGGTCTGGGTGTGGCCGTGTTCTTCGATTTCCACGATGCGGCGGCCGAAGACTTCGGTGGCGAGGTCAAAGTGGTGCGGCCAGAGATGGACCGGACTGGTCTCGCCCGTGAGGCTGGCGCGGTGGCTTTCAAAGACCTGCTGGGCGCGGCGGACGGCGGCGAACCAGCGGGCGGCGTGGGTTTTATCGTAGCGGCGCGGGGCGTGGCTCTCGAAGCGGGCGCGGGGGTAGTCGGCGTGCAGGCCAAGGGCGGCGGCGGCATCTATCAGGCTTTGGCCGAGGGCGGCGCTGGTCTGGCCGGTGGTGATGTCCCAACTGGCGACGACGGCGTGGCGGGCGTAGAGTTCAATGCGGTGGGTGTGCAGGTTGAGGACGAAGTAGCACTCGCCGCCGCCCGGCAGTGGCATGGCGGCGGTGCGGAAGCCGTTGGGCTGGCCGCGCAGGCCGATGTGCCACCACCTGGGGTGGGGCTCGGCTTGGGCGCGCGGGAAGATTTCAATGGCGAGGGCGTAGCGGTGGAGGGTGTCGCGGGTGGGGCCGAGGCCTGTGAGGGTGGGGAAGCGACTCATCCGGCGGCTGCCTCCAATTGCTCAATCGTGCTCATCATCAGGTCAGTGGCGCGGCCGAGGGTCTCGGCATCGAAGGCCAGTTTGACGCCAGCGGCAGCGTAGAGGTCGGGCAGGGTGCGGGTGGCGCCGAGGGCGAGGGCTGCCCGGTACTGGCGGGTGGCGGCGGGCTGGTCCTGGCGGGCGTTGGCCCAGACCTGCACCGCGCCGAGTTGGGCGAGGCCGTAATCCACATAGTAGAAGGGCACCTGGTGGATGTGCAACTGGCGCAGCCAGCGGGCGTTCTTTTCTTTTTCGAGGCGGTTGAAGTCAATGCCGGGTATGAAGCGGTCCCATAACTCGGACCAGGCGGCGTCGCATTTTTCGGGGTCGCGGCCCTGCTGCGGGTTTTCATAGACCCAGTGCTGGAAGGCATCCACCACGGCCATGTAGGGCCAGAACATCAGGGTGCCTTCCAGGTGCTGGATGCGGGCGCGGGCGGCATCGGCCTCGCTGTAGAACTCGCCGAGGTAGGGGGCGGCCAGCAACTCCATGCTCATCGAGGCGACTTCGGCGATTTCCATGCCAATCTGGGTCTGGGGGTAGTAGGGCAACTGGTAGACGGCGAAGGCGTGGAAGGCGTGCCCGGCCTCGTGCAGCAGGGTTTGCAGGTCATCGTGCTGGCCGACGGCATTCATGAAGATGAAGGGCTGGCCGGAGAGCGGAAAATCCGTGCAGTAGCCGCCGGGGGCTTTGCCAGCCCGGCTTTCCAGGTCGAGCAGGTTTTCGCGGCGCATGCGGTCAGCCTCCGTGTTTGAGCGCGATGACAGCGCCGAACGCGATATGCAACCCGCCGAACGACGCCGCGAGCGCGATGTCGTAGGGCCGGACCGCGCCGGGCAAGGGGAGTAGGTCCACGGGGAGCGTCAACGTTACCGCGCCTACGACCATGAAGCAGACACCCATGATCCAGACGGGTCGTA
>CAZEQN010000198.1:0-4730 GCA_964514335.1 uncultured Anaerolineaceae bacterium | reverse complement strand
TGAAAATTGTGTCAAGGGTTTGACAAGGAAACGAACCTTAAAAGATTCGTTTTGCGTTCGTCTGTACAGGCAGGTGGATGGGTTTGAAGGGGCGCAGCGGGCTGAAGCCCGCTGTCTGAATTTGTGAGGCTCTGTTTGGGGGTAGATGGTTTTCCAGCGAGCTAGAAAAGAAACGCCCACAAGCCTGCCCTGAACGCAGTCGAAGGGGAGCGCTACGAGAGTGTTTGCCCGGGTCTTGTGGACAGTCCATGGCATTCCAGTGGGCTTAGATAAAAGAAACGCCCACAAGGGGCTAGACTACGGGGAAACCCACCGGCTGCCCGATTTTATGGAAGCTCGCTGGATTGGTTTTTGCGAAGCCTATTCACCCAGGTTCTGGCGGCCGGCGAGGGCGCGCAGGAGGGTGTTCTGGTCTGCGTATTCGAGGTCGCCGCCGGCGGGCAGGCCGCGGGCGAGGCGGGTGAGGTGTACGCCGAGGGGGGCGAGCTGCTGCTGGATGTACATGGCGGTGGCGTCGCCTTCGATGCTGGGGTTGGTGGCGAGGATGACTTCTTTAATGATGCCGGTCTGGACGCGGGCGGTGAGTTCGCGGATGCGGAGATCGTCCGGGCCTACGCCTTCAATGGGGTTGAGGGCGCCATCCAATACATGGTAGAGGCCCTGGAAGCCGCCGGTGCGTTCGAGGGCGAGGACATCCAGCGGTTCTTCGACGACGCAGAGGAGGGCGGGGTCGCGCTGGGGGTGGGCGCACACTTCGCACAGGCTGCGGCCGGCGCTGGTGATGTTGAAGCACTGGGGGCAGGTGGCGGTGTTGGTTTTGAGTTCCTGCAGGGCGTTGGCAAGTTCCAGAGCGAGGTTTTCGCCGCCGCGCAGGAGGTAGAAGGTGAGCCGGGCGGCGGTTTTGGGGCCTACGCCGGGCAGGCGGGCAAAGGCATCGATGAGGCGCTGGACGGGTTCCGGGATGAGCATTCTTAGAGGTTCATGCCGCCGGAGAGGGGGCCGAGGCGTTCCATCGCAAGGGCGCGGCTAGATTCGAGGGCGGTGTTGAGGGCGGTGAGGATGAGGTCCTGGAGGTTTTCGGCGTTGGCGCTGGCGAGCAGCGGGGGGTCTATGCTGACCTGGGTACAGCGCTGGTCGCCAGTGACGATGATGGTGACGGCGCCCACGCCGGGAAGGCCGGCGGTGCCGGCGACGGTTTCTTCGCTCAAGCTTTGCTGGGCTTCAATGAGGGCATCCTGCATTTGCTGGATTTGCTGGAGCATGTTCTTTGGCAGTTCCATAATGGTTCTCCTCGTGGGGGTTATTCGTCTGTGGGGGTGTCAAGTTCGTTGATGTCTACGATTTCTGCGCCGAGCAGGCGCACGCCGGTGCCGGCGATGCTGGCGGGGTCTACATCCGGCGGGAGTTCGCCGGCGCCCCCGCTGACATGGGTTTCGATTTTTACGGGGCTGCCGAGGGTGTGCTGGGCGGCGGCGGCGACAGCGGCAAGCTGGTCGCCCCGGTCTATCATGTCTTTGAGAGTTTGGGAGGCAAAGCCGAGATGGAGCGTGCCGCCAACGAGGGCGGCGGTGCAGGAGTTGAGCAGGCCGGCGGTCTGGGGGTTGGCGGTTTTGATGCCATTGATGATTTGCCGCCATTGCTGGCGGTCCATTTCAGAGGCCGGGTTGGCGGCTTTGGCGGCCGCGGCTGGTTTTTTGGCGGTGGCGGAGGCTTTGCGGGCCGGCGCGGCGGCGGGGGCGGGGCTGGCGGCCGGGGCTTCTGCGGTGGGGGCCTGGAGGGCTTCGACGAAGGCGAGTTCGAGGCCGAGGGCGGGTTGCCAGGCGGCGCGCTCGGTGGCGGCGGCGTTGAAGGCGCGCAGGATGCGCAGCAGGTCTGCGGGTTCAAAGGCGGCGGCGTGTTTGGCCATCCGGGCGCGGGTTTCGGCGGTGGTGTCCACCTGGCTGGCGTTGCCGACGCGCACAAGCAGGACGCCGCGCAAATAGTCTACGACCTGGCGGGCAAACTGGCGCGGGTCGCTGCCGCCATCCAGGGCGGCGTGGATGTGGTCGAGCCCGCCGGCAGAGTTGCCACTGGCGAGGGCTTCAACTATATCCAGTACGGCCTGGGTGGTGGCGGTGCCGAGGACCTGCTCGGCGAGGGCGAGGGTGATGGTGTCTCCGGCGGAGGCGAGCTGGTCCAGCAGGGAGATGGCATCGCGCATGCCGCCGGCGGATTGGCGGGCGACGAGGGCGAGGGCTTCCGGTTCGACTTTGAGGCCTTCGCCCTGGGCGAGGGTCTGGAGGTGGCTGACGATTTCGCTGACGGGGATGCGGCGGAATTCATGCCGCTGGCAGCGCGAGAGGACGGTGGCGGGGATTTTGTGGACTTCGGTGGTGGCGAGGATGAAGATGGCGTGGGGCGGCGGCTCTTCCAGCGTTTTGAGGAGGGCGTTGAAGGCGGCGGTGGAGAGCATGTGGACTTCATCCACGATGTAGACTTTGTAGCGGCCTTTGTTGGGGCTGAAGTTGATTTTATCGCGCAGGCTGCGGACGTCTTCGACGCTGGTGTTGCTTGCGGCATCGATTTCGATGAGGTCAAGGAAGGCACCATTGCTCACGCCTTTGCAGTTTTCACACTCGCCACAGGGGCGGTCTTTCAGGTTTTCGGTGGTGCAGTTGACGGCTTTGGCGACGAGGCGGGCAAGGGTGGTTTTGCCAGTGCCGCGCGGCCCGGCGAAGAGGTAGGCATGGGCGACGCGGTCAGCGGCGACGGCGTTGCGCAGGGTCTGGACGACGTGCTGCTGGCCGATGACTTCATCCCACTGGGCGGGGCGCCATTTACGGTAGAGGGCTTGGGACATGGGGTTCGTGAGGGCAACTCGTAATTGGTTAATGGTAAGTGGTAAATGGTGAGTAGTTATTCGGCGATGATTACGGCGTGAAACGCAGGGAGAGCCGGGAGTCGAATAGCGAATACCTGCTCACGGGTTACGAATAGAGTGTAACAGAGGGCGGCGCAAAAGGCTAGAAAGTCTTTACGGTGGGCTGCCGGTGAGGCGGCTGATGACGCGGGCCGTATCCACCTGGGGGCGGTGGAAGAGGTCGCGCGGGACTTCAAGATTATAGGATTCGATTTGCTTGTTGATGTCAGCGATGGCTGCACGGAATTCGCGCTGGGCGCGCTGCCATTCGGCTTCCACGAACTGGGAGTCCTGGCCGGCGGCGCGGGCCTCGGCCTGCCAGTTCCAGGTGCGGGCGAGTTTTTTCTCGGCGGCTTCGAGGGCGCGCTCGATGTCGTTGCGTTTTTCCATCCAGGGCAGGAGATGGCCTTCTTTGGAGAGGAGGTCATAGGCCATGCGCCATTCTTCTTTGACGAAGGGGTTTTTGCGCAGGTCCTGGGGCTGGCCTTCGCCTTTGAGGTTTTTGAACTTGCCTTCTTCGATGGCCTGCCGGACGATGAGGTCAATCACACGGTCAAGGTTGGGCATGGGCGGTTCCTCTGGGAGGCGTATATTTCAGAACAGGCCAGGCCGAAGCGATCTCTAATCCGGGCGCGGGATTGCTTCGCTTCGCTCGCAATGACAAACCCAGGCGGTCAAGGTTGGGCATAAGCGGTCGCTTTCAAGAAGGGATATGTTCTTTAACCGCAGCGGGCTTCAGCCCGCTGTCTGAATTTGCCAGACTCATCCATTCCACCGCCCCGGCGTTCATGGGATCAGGTACTCGGCCTGGAGGTTGCCATCCGGGTCGCGCAGGGTGACGGTTTCGCCGGATTGCCAGACGGCGGCCGCCTGGCCCCAGTAGAGCTCGACGACGGTGTTGACACCAGCGCGGGTGTAGACGGTAACGGCGCCGCCGCTGAACATGCGCAGGGCGGGGAAGACGAAGGTATTGCCATCTTCATCTTCCAGTTGCCAACCAGCGAGGGCGATTTCTTCCTGGCCGATGTGGCGAATGAGGACGCGCTCGTTATCCACATCGCCAGCGGCGACGACGGTGTTGATTTCCAACTGGCCGGCCGAGGCAGGCGCGCCCGGGGCGGCGGTGGGCAGGCTGGCGGGCGCGGTGGAGGAAGCAGGGCTTACGGGCGCGGCGCCGGGGGGGACGGCAGCAGATGGCAGGGGGTTGGCGCGCGTCCAGAGGGTGAGCACGACCCACATGGTGAGGGCGGTGACGATGACATTGAGCAAGAGAAAAGCGAGCAGTCGTTTCCAGCGGTCCATGGCATCCCAGTAGCAGATGGCTTGTATTTCAGACCCATTCTATACTAGAATCCAACCATGCCGTACCTGATTGATGGACACAACCTGATTGGCAAACTGCCCGGCCTGCACCTGAACGAACTGGAAGATGAGCAGAAGCTGGTGGAACTGCTGGAAACCTTTTGCCAGCAGAACGGGCAAAAGAAGGCCGAGGTATTTTTTGATAATGCCGCCCCGGGCCAGAGCGGGGCGCGGGTGTTTACGCGGGTGACGGCGCGCTTTGTGCGGGCAGGCCTGACGGCCGACGCGGCGATTGCCAACCACCTGAAACGACTAGGCAACGCGGCGGCCAACTGGACGGTGGTGAGCAGCGACCGCGAGGTGCAGGCGGCGGCCCGGCGCGCCCGCGCCCGGATTGAGAGCAGTGAGGACTTCGCGCGGCGATTGCAGGCCCCGGCCAGCGGCGGCAAGCCGGATGACCCACAGGTCAGCGACGGCGAAGTGGATGACTGGCTGGCCGTGTTTGGGGGCGACGATGAGTCCTGAAGCG
>CAZEQN010000197.1:0-4762 GCA_964514335.1 uncultured Anaerolineaceae bacterium | reverse complement strand
CAGCGCGCCTTCGGCCATCAATTCCAGATAACCGCTCAAGTGCGTCAGCGGCGTCCGCAGTTCGTGGGATACATTCGAAATAAAGTTATTCTTCAGTTCCCCCAGTTCGGTCAAACGCAACAGCGCTTTTTCCAGTTGTTCGGTGCGGGCTTTCACCCGCGCATCAAGTTCCTTATTCGTCTTACGCAGGGCATCCTGCAGGGTAACAATTTGCTCGGTAACGGCTGCATCCAGGTCCGCCCGTTCCAGCAGCCCCAGCGTAATCAGCGCCTGCCCCAGCAACACCGCCTGCCCCAGCGCCGCCTCCCGTTGCTGGTAGGCCAACCCTGCCTCCAGTTGCTCGGTCGTCAGATACCCGCGCTGCACCAGAAAATCGCCCAACCGCGGGATCAGCAATTCCGGCGCCAGTTGTGGCAGCGGCCGCGTCTCAATCCCGCGCGCCACCTTTCGTTCCGCCACCGCGACCGCCAGCGCGATGCTCGCCCCACAATGCGGGCACTCCATCGCGCGCCGTGGGGCGGCCTCCCCGCAATTTGGGCAATCCATCGTTTCAGACATCACAGTACTCAAAGTATACGCCAGACCCCCATGCCGCGCAACGCGTCCCCCCTCTACCCGCTTATTCCCCGCCTTTAACGTGCCGGTAGAAGAAACTTAAAGTCCGCCCCATCGCCGCCACAAATTCCACCGATAAGTTGTGATTGTCCCCTTCATAAATATAGAGTTCAGTCGCCTGCCCCGCCGCCAGCAACTGGCTGTACAACGTCTCTGAAAATTCCACCGGCACACTCGTATCCAGCGTGCCGTGATGCAGTTGCAGCGGCCCGGAAAGGTCTTCCAGATAGTAATTGGCCGAAAGTGTGCGCCAGAAATCCGGGTTTTCATCCGGCGGCCCATACTGGGCAATCAACGTGTCCCGCCCGCGCCGGAACCAGTTAAGCGCCAGGTCATCATACGCCGCCACCACCCCCGCCCAGATAACGCCGGCCTTAATGTCCGGGTCCACCACCATCGTCCGCAGGGTGATATAGCCGCCCATCGAATGCCCCCACATCCCGATTCGCTGCGGGTCGGCCTGGGGGAATTTTTTCATCGCCGCCGTGGCGTTCAATACATCAATCACATAATCCGGGTGGCGGTAAGTGCCACGCGCCTCGCCCTCCGAGCGGTCATGCCCGCGATAATCCGGGCGCAGCACGATATACCCCGAACGCGCAAATGCATCCACATACGCAATGTAGCGTTCAGTCGTGCGGTACTCATCCGGCGGGATATAGCCATGGTTGAAGATAATCACCGGCCAGCCCGTCTCCGGTGGGTCGCCATTGGGAATCGTTAGGAGGGCATAAATCGTCAGCCCTTCCGACTCATAAGACACATAGTGCCGCTGGTAATTCGCCCCCGGTTCCAGCGTCTCCACAAATTGAATCTCGCCCCCGTCATAGGTCTGCAACCGCAGATACTCAATCGTCAGCGGGTCGGGCGTGGGCGTTGGGGTCAGCGTCGGCGTGGGTGTGGTCGTTGCCGTGGGGCTGGCGGTTGGCGGAGATTGTGTGGCCGTACTGCTGCGTACTTCCGGCGCGGGCGCCGGGCTTGGCGCACCCTGCACCAGCGCACAGCCCGCGATCATCAGTACCGCCAGAATCAGGAATCCGCGCTGCAACAAATTCAAAACTATGCGCCCCCGGAGCCATACAGGCTGGGGTCGGTTGGCGTCAGGCCGGAGCGGTCATGCACATACACCCAGTCCCCCACCGCCGCCCATTGGTACAGCCAGTACGCATCCGCATTGGAAAGATTGGCGCAACCATGCGATTGTTCAATCCCGAAATAGTCATGCCAATACGCGCCGTGAAAGGCACGCGCTTCATCAAAGTACATCGTATACGGCACATCTTCCAGATAGTAAAAATCCGAACGGTCGGCCTCAAACGCCCCGGTCATATACGTTGTTTCCACTTTCTCAAAAATCTGGAACAACCCCGGCCGCGTCCACCAGCCCGGTACCCCGGTAGAAACCAGTGTGGCAAACACCAGGCGGCTGTTCTCATAAACCGCAATCGTCTGCTGCTCTAAATCCACATCAATCCAGCGCCCGTTGGTCACGCCTTCCGGCGCGGTCGTATTCGGGAACACCACCGCCGTGCCGCGCGACTCCACCCATTCTTCCGGCCCAATCCGGTACCACACCAGGCCATCCATTTCCAGCCGTTCATACAACGAAAATACCTGTTGCTTGCTATACCACTGGCCGGTCAAGGACACATTATTCAGCCCCGGGGCGCGCTGGCTCTCCACCGGCCACAAAAACCAGCCAAAGGCTGTATCGGGCGTGCGGGTAAATTCCAGCCCGGCGAACCGCGAAGGCGTAACGCTCAATGAAATCTGGTCGCGTCGCACCCACTCGCCCGGCGCAATCATGTAATAGCGCTTGCCATCCACTTCACGCGAATCAATAAATGTCAGGTAATTAAAGCCGGCATCAATCACCCGCTTCGTCACCTTCCCCTCAATCGCATCTTCTACGCTGGCAAAAATTTTCACCGGCCCTTCCAGCGCCTTCACATAGTAATACGGCACCAGCCCCAGGTCCGGGTCAATCGGGCGGGCCGGCAACGCCTGGCGCGGGTAGGTAATGCCCAGCGCCGCCAGTTCGCTCAAGGCCGCCGCCGGGCCAGCCAGCAGGCAATCCTCCGGCTGGTCCACATAGACCTCCGGCAGGCACACCGGCTCCGGCAATGCCTCAAAGGCCGCCGCGGCCTGCGCCGGTTGCGCCGCCAGAGCCATACTCAACAATAAGAAAATAATCAGGGTGTGTTTCATAAGAAAGATTATAACCAGTCAGGTTTTTTGCGGCCCTTAGCCGCGCTCCCCCTTTCGGACGATTTTTCCCGCCCCGGTCTTACTCACCCCACCGCCCACCAGTCGCGCCCTTCTACCAGACCCATCCCATTCAAACGCGCCCGAATCAGCTGGCGTGCCCCGCGCGCCGCCACCGCCGTCAGCACCACCGGCTGCGGCGTCCCCGCCAGCCAATCTGGTAAAGCCTCTGGCGCAAGAATCGGCAGGCCGCGCCGTGTCCGCCCGATTTTTTTCTCATCCACATCCACAAACGCTCGCAAATCGGCCCCTTCCCGCAACAGGTGCTTGCTCAAGCGGCGGCCCATCATCCCCGCCCCCCACACGATCGCCGGGCGCTCGGCCAGCGGCCCGCGCCGCAAATAGTGCGCCTTCGCCCGCAAAAAATTCTCCACCGAGTAACGGCTATCCGTCCGGGTCGCGCGTGCCGGATGGTCGCGCCACGCCAGCAGCGTTTCGGGTGTTTTGCCAAAACGCAATCCGGTTTCGGCTGCCCGCAGCCACAGGTCATAATCTTCCGGCCAGCCATAATCTGCGTACCCACCCAGGCGTTCATACGCCGCCCGTCGCAACATCACGCTCGGGTGTGCCAGCGGGCTTTCCACAAATCGTTCCCGCAAAAGTTCTCCTTCGTCCTGCAGCCCATTCAGCCACGACAGATAAATCGCAAACCCCTCGCGCACCCCACCCAATGCCTCAATCCGGCTGGAAAGGATATCCGTCTCCGGGTGCTGTTCAAACCACACCCGCTGCACCGCCAGCCGGTCCGGGTGCATCACGTCATCCGCATCCATCCGGGCCACGAACTCTCCCCGGGCCAACGCCAGCCCGGCGTTCAACGCCGGGATAATCCCGCCCCGCGGCAGCCGTTCATAGCGAATGCGCTCATCCCTGCGCGCCGCCGCCATCAGCACTTCCGCCGTTGCGTCCGTGGAGCCGTCATCCATCGCCAGCAGTTCATAATCCCCATAAGTCTGGGCGGTAATGCTCGCCAGCGTTTCAGGCAGCGTCTCGGCCGCGTTATAGCACGGCATTAATATCGAAATTTCCGGCATGGCAAGAATCAGTATACCCGCTGGCAGGGGTTGTTATACTAGGGTAGTTCATTCGGGAGTGTCTAAGCTCGAAAACTAGTATTCTGTCATTGCGAGGAGGGCGCAGCCCGACGAAGCAATCTTACGCAATATACTTGAGATTGCCTCGCTGGCAAATGCCATTGGCATTTGGGCGCTCGCAATGACAATCCTCGAAATTAGACACTCCGGTTCAATCCCTATCCCCCGCTGGAGAATACCCGTCCCATGCAAGGCGTTCTTACAAATCTATTGGAAATCCTCACCAACTGGCTGCAAAGAGCCGGCGATAATCTGCCCAAACTCATCGCCGCCGTCCTCATCGTCCTGCTCTCGCTGGCGGTCGCCAATTTTATACGCCGCCTGTTGGTGCGCTCGCTGCAAGCCCGCCAGACCGACCCGGAATTCATCACGCTCTTGGCGCGCCTCGTGCGCGGCAGCGTCATCCTCCTCGGCCTCGTCCTCGCCCTCGAGCAGGCCGGCACGGATGTCAGCGCCCTGCTGACCGGCCTCGGCATCCTCGGCTTCACCCTCGGTTTCGCCCTTCAGGACATCAGCAAAAATTTCGTCGCCGGCCTGCTCATCCTCATCACCAAACCCTTTGATCTCAATGACAGCATTGAAGTCGCCGGCTTCATCGGAAAAGTACTCGACATTAACCTGCGCGACATGGTCATAGAAGCCGAAGACGGTCGCTACGTCCGCATCCCCAATGGCGATGTCATTACCAGTTCCCTGATTAATTACACCCGCACCCGCAAACGCCGCATCGAACTGCGCTTCACCGTCGCCAGCCACACTGACCTCACCCAGGCGCGCGCCGTCGCCCA
>CAZEQN010000196.1:0-4802 GCA_964514335.1 uncultured Anaerolineaceae bacterium | reverse complement strand
CTTCCTGAATGGCGGCCCGCAGAGTGCAGACTGCGCCAGCCGTGGCGCAATTGCCATCGCCCGGGCTGGAATCCGCATCATCCAGGCGGCTGTTGATGATGAACAAACCGGCCACCGGGGCGGAAGAAGCCGCCACACAACCGGAGAATTCGGATGTATCCGTAGGAGCGATTTCACGCGTGGCGGTGGCAGTAATGAACGCGCCTTCGGCGACACCCACCCCGACAATCTGATGGGAGAAAGCCCCACTCTGGAGGGTGGCGCTGCCGAGGTAGGTGCGGCCTTCGCCGTTGCCGGAACCGTCGCAGGCGGTATTGGAGAAGAATTCAATCCGGAAATCCACACCCAGAGCGCTATCCAGCGTGCCGTCAATCGTCAGGTCGCTGCCGCTGATGGAGGCGGTGGTCAGAACCGGGAAGTTCTGGGTGTTGTTGGCGCCGCCATCGGTGTCCGTGGCATCGTTGGGGGTAACGCCATTGAGAGAAGTCGCGCCATCATTCAGGTCAATACCAAGGTCACCATTGGAGTAAATGCTGTTGCCGAGGACGGTGTTGCCCGTGCCGCCAGCGATAAGGACACCATCCGCGCCATTGCGGGCGATGACATTCGCCGACCCGGCAGCCGTGCCGCCCACGGCATTGTCGCTGCCGGCCAGGCGCACACCGTTGGTGCCATTGGCGAGGGCGGTGCTGCCATCCGCCGCCACGCCGATGTAGTTGCCGCGAATGGTGTAGCCGGAACCGGTGACATTGATGCCGTTGGTGTTGTTGCCGGAAATAACATTTATGGAGCCGGCCGCCGTGCCGCCGATGGCGCCGCCCGTCCCGGTGGCGTTGATGCCGTTGGTGGTATTGGCGCGGGCAGTCAGGCCATCTGAAGCCAGGCCGATGTAGTTGCCCACAATGGTGACATTGCCAGCCGTGGCGCCCAGCGAAATGCCGTTGCTGGCATTGCTGCCGATAAAGTTGCGCCCACCGGCGGTCAGGCCGCCGACGGTCACGCCACTGACATTATTAATCAGGATGCCATTGGCAGCATTGCCCAGCGCGCCGGTACCATTGCTGGCAATACCAATGCGGTTGCCCAGCACGGTGGTGCCAGAAGAATCGGCGCCGCTGATTTCAAGGCCGTTATCGCCATTGGCCGAGATGACATTGCCTTCGCCCGCATTCGAACCGCCGATGACGGTATTGGGGGCGTTGGTGACCTGCACCCCCACCCCGCCGTTGCTAAGCGAGACGGTGCCATTAATCTGGGTGCCGATGTAGTTGCCGGAGACCGAGTTGGAAACCGACCCGGAACCAGTAATGAGGATGCCGGTGGTGGTGTTGCCGGAAACGATGTTGCGCTTGGGCACGCTGTACCCGGAGATATTGCCCGAACCGCCGATGGTGTTGGCGGGCGAGTTGGAAACGCGGATGCCGAGATTGTTGGCCACCGACCCGGAACCGCCGGATTTGTCCGTGCCGATGTAGTTGCCGTAGATTTCATTGGAACCCGAAGCGCTGACAATGCGGATGCCGTCGCCGCCAAACGCCTGAATCACGAAGCCCTGAATGGTTACACCACCGCTGTTGACGGTGAAACCATGCGCGCCGCCACCGGCGCTGGCGCCATTGAGCACGATGATTGGCGCCGAAGCCGAGCCGGACTGGGAGTAACCATCAATGAAGACCGGCTGGGTGATAGCTGGCAGGGCCGAGGCTGGGACATAGAGGTAATGGCTGCCGTCATTCGGGCCGGTCAGGGCGAAACCAATGACATCCAGGTCGGCATTGAGGTTAGCGTTTTCAATGGCGGCGCGCAAAGAACAGGTGACTGTGGCGCCATCGGTAATGTCCGTATCGCACACGCCGTCGCCCAGGTCTGCATCCGAGGCATCATAGGCCACCGGGTGCGTCACCGGGTCAAAGACGTTAACGGTGATGGTGGGGGTTGGGCCGGCGGCGGCGGCGGGCTGGCTGGCAAAAGGCGACAGCACGAGCGCCAGCGCCAGGGCCACAGCCAGGAGGTTGAACAAACGGGGGGATGAATTTTGAGTACTCATCGGCATCCTTCTATGGGCACTAATTAAATAAAGGTGCGGGGGCCAGAAGCCCACCAATTTGACTTACTATACAATTGAATGGCAAAAAGTGCCTTTAATAGTGTAGGCGAATTTCCGGGGGAACTGCTCCCCATAAAGTACCATTGGGGCGCCGGATAACAAAAGCGCAAGGTGGGTATTTTTTGCATAATATTTTGCATTATTTTGTTAAATTCATAATATTGTGATTCTATTTAGGACACATATCAGGGAAAGTTGTGCAATCCGTGTGCCATTTCAACCCCCACGCGGCAAGACCAGCTGCCCTTCCCGCCCATCCCCCCAGGCGGTTACATCCTCCGGGCGGTTGGCCGCCAGCCAGGCCAGCGCCGCCAACGCCAGCGCATTGAGTTCGTGCGGGCGGTAGAGCATCTCATCCGGCAGAACCCCCTGCAAGATCCGGTAGCGGGTGATTTCTTCAAAGAATTCCATCGGGTCGGGGATGCGCAATCCGAGGTCATATAAAGCTAACTGGCGTTGCAAGCGGCCTTCCAGACTGTGCGGGTAAAACGGAATGCGCCCCAGCCAGCGGCGGTAGCACAGGTCAGGCAATGACTCCAGGCGGGCGCGCTTGCCATTGGCGCGCCGCGGCAGGCGGTAGCCCAGTTCGCCCAGTTGCTGATGCAGGCGCAGGGCGGTGCGCTGCCAGCCGCGCAGGCCGCCGGCTTTGGCAGGGGTTTTGTAGACCGGCAGGCGCTGGCGCAGCAGTTCATACTCGGCCACGCGCAGGTTTTGCAACTGGCCGGGCTTGGGCGCGGGGCGCAGAGCCGCCCGGCGTTTTTTATCGGCCATCAGGCCGTGGTTCAGGCTGGCGGGGCCGTGCACCGCCACCCAGGCTTCTTCCGGCCCGCCGGCATAGGCCAGGGCTGCTTTGGGGCCGCCCAGCCCGAGCGCCAGCAGCTTAAGGTCGCCATCCAGGGCGGCAAAGGCCACCCGACCGCGCCCGGCGGCGGGGTCAATCCCAATGAAAGTGGCGCGGCTGAATAACATGGCGGTTTACAGTTTCTTGTAGACCAGACTGCGCGGGCGCGGGTTGGCGCTGAACCCGCGGCTTTCCATTATAGAGGCGGCGGCCTGATGATGCTGGCCGGACGCGAAATCCACCAGCAAGCGGGCGGGGACAAACGGCCAGTGGTGCAGGGCGGCCGTCAGCCAGGCCAGCGGCTGGGAGCTGGCCCACAGGCTGTGGTCGCAGGCGATGTAAGCGGTAACGCCGCGCCGCAGGCCGGAGAGTCGCAGATAGCCGACTTCCTGCCCCGCGGCCACCAGCGCCCAGTGCTTGGCGCGGGTGTACAGGGCGGCGTCAAAATACTCGGCTTCCACCAGCGGCCGGGCGGCGGCATCACCGTGTTCCAGTTCATGGGTCAGCCAGCGGGTATAGGCCGGTTTGACTTGGTCATCCCCCAAGGCCACCAGGCCATCCGGCGCCGCGGCGGGCAACTCCCAGCGTTCTTCCGCCCGCCAGCCCTCGGCGCGGTAGGCCTGAAACCCGTGTTTGGCAAAGAAGGCCTGCCCGGCGCGGTTCTCCGGCGTGAGGTGGGCCGTCAGCCAGCCGAGTTCGCGCTCGGCGGCCCAGGTACGGGCTTCGGCCAGCAAGCGGCTGGCATAGCCCTGACGGCGGTGCGGCTCTTCCACCGCCAGGCTGTCAATGCGCAACGCCACCGGCCGCGAACGAGCATACAAGTAGGCGGCGGTTTCGCCATCCACCTTGAGCAGCGCGCCCTGCAACAATTGCATGTAATTGGTCGGCAGGATGACATGCCGCATCAGGGCCTTGCGCAGGCCTTTGATATCCGCAAAAGCGGGGTCAACCGGCGGCAGGTGGACAAACTCGCGGCCAACCACCCAGCGGGTTTCCTTACGGGTCGGGGGGGCGATTTCAATAGAGGGCATGCACCCAGTATACAGGAAGTCGCGCCGACGGGCTTCTAGACCTGCGGGCTGCGCCGCGCTATACTAGAGCGCAAGCAATTCTTTTCACAAACACAACTGACAAGGAGATTCACCGATGGCAGAAAAGTTTCGTTTGACCTATGCCACCATGTACAACCCGCCCGACGAGTTGCACATCAATTTTGAGAAAGAAGTCCAGGTCGTTAAGAATACCCTCGGCCAGGATTACCCGATGTTCATTGACGGGCAGGATGTATACACGGATGCGAAGTTCGAAGACCGCAGCCCGATTAACACCGACTGGCTGCTGGGCACCTTCCAGAAAGGCGATGCCAGCCACGCCACCGCCGCCATGACCGCCGCCCGCAAGGCCGCCAAGTCCTGGAACCGCACCCCGTGGCAGGAGCGCGTGGCGCTGGTACGCAAGGCCGCCGCGCTGATTGACGAACGCATTTACAAGTTCGGGGCCGTGATTGCGCTGGAAGTTGGCAAGAACCGCCTGGAAGCGCTGGCGGATGCGGCCGAAACCGCCGACCTGATGCGCTACGCCGCCGACCAGTTGGAAGAAAACAACGGCTTTGTGGTCAAGATGGGCGAAGACCCGCTGACCGGTTACAAGGCCAGCAACTACTCGGTGCTCAAACCCTACGGCGTGTGGCTGGTCATCAGCCCGTTCAACTTCCCGGCCGCCCTCACCGGCGGCCCGGTGGGCGCGGCGCTGGTGGCTGGCAATACGGTGGTGATGAAACCCGCCACCGACACCCCCTGGACCTCGCGCCTGCTGGCCGAGTGCTTCCGGGATGCCGGCTTCCCGGCCGGGGTG
>CAZEQN010000195.1:0-4813 GCA_964514335.1 uncultured Anaerolineaceae bacterium | reverse complement strand
CGCGAAGACTTGCCCGCCCCGGTGGGCGGCGAGGATGGCCTGCAAGCCCTGCGGTTGGCATTGCTGTTAATTGAAAGCGGCCAGCAGAACCGGGCGATTAACCTGTAAAGACTATGTGGCGGTTTCCGGTGGGTCGCTAATGCTCTCCCGCTGGCTGTTGCTCATCTTAGCGCTGGTCGGTTGTGCGCCGTTGCAAACCGCGTACCCTCTGCCGGAAAGTGAAGCATGGGCGCGCCACGCCCTTGGCAGGGATGGAAGCGGCGGGGCAGATGGCGTCTCGTTGGGGGATATTAATCAGGATGGCCGGTTGGATATCGTGACAGCCTTTGAAGAAGGGGATCGGATAGCTGTTTTTCTGGCGCCAGATGTCTGCAAGGTGCGAGAGTTCTGGCCTCAAATGCGAATTGCGCACATTGCGGATGGCGAAGATGCTGTATTTGCCGACCTGGACGGCGATGGCTATCTGGAGGTTGCTACAGCGCATGAAGGGGAGCAACGGGAAATCCGTATTCATCAACTGCGAGGCGGGCAGTGGTTTTCTTTTTCGGTTGCTGAAACCCGACAACGACTCTGGTTGCAACTTTTGCCGCTGGATGTGGATGGAGATGGCGACCTGGATTTGGTGGCAGGTAGCAAGACTGTCGCAGGAAAAAAAGAGAGTCTGCAAGGTGAACTGGGCTGGCTTGAAAACCCCGGCCACGCTGATTTTAGTAAGTGGCCTTTTCACCACTGGCGGCCAGCCGAATGGATTATGTCTTTGGTTGAAGTGGATATGGATGGGGATGGGGATACAGATGTGTTATTCAGCGAACGATACGGACCTCAATCAGGTATTTACTGGCTGGCGCGCGGTGGCCCCGGCGCAGCCTGGGAATTGCAGCCGCTCCTGACCGGGCCGGATGTACAACCGCTATTCGTGGCTGCCGCGGATGTGAACGGAGATGGCTGGCCGGATGTGGTTTTCCCCAATCAGGCCAATGGCAGGGTTGGTATACTCTTTGGGGGGGCGGACGCGACCGCCTACCGATTGGAAGAGATAGTTTTGCCTGGTATCGGTCGGCCAAAAGCGGTTGCGGTGGGTGATCTGGATGAGGATGGTGATAACGATATTGTGCTGACACTTGAATTGGAAGAAGAATCGGCCGGGGCGCTATGGTTTGAACAGCAACCCGGTGGGATATGGCAGCCGCATGACCTCTCTGGCTCGGCGGGCATTAAATTCGATAACGTATTATTGAACGATTTGGATGGCGATGGTGACCTGGATGTGCTGACTTCCGAAGAAACTGTCGGGTTGGGCGTGGTGTGGTATGAGAATCCGCTGCGGGCGGCGCAACCCTGCCAGTTTCCTTGATTGAATTTCAAAATTCCTTGAGAGATGACTATGTCTATTGAAAACCTGAAACAAACAATTGAAAACAAAACCGCCAAACTGGCGGTGATTGGGCTGGGCTATGTCGGCCTGCCGGTGGCCTGCGAGTTTGCGCGGGTCGGCTTTGATGTGCTGGGGGTGGACATCCTGACCGCGCGGGTGGCGAAAATCAACGCCGGCGAATCGCCAATTGAAGGCGACGAACCCGGGCTGGCCGAACTGCTGGCGGAAGTGATTGGCGGCGGTAAACTGCGGGCGACGATGGATTATGAAGACCTGCGCGACCGGGATGTGATTCTGATTGATGTGGAAACCCCGGTGGACGAAGACCATGTGCCGCGCTATGGGGCGCTTAAGGCGGTGCTGAAAAGTCTCGGCCCGGTGCTGAAAGACGGCGCGCTGGTAATTGTCGAGTCGACCATCTCGCCGGGCACGATGGAAGGGCTGGTGCTGGATGATTTGGAAGCCAGCAGCGGCAAGCGCGTCAATCAGCATTTTTATGTCGGCAACTGCCCGGAACGGGTGATGCCCGGCAAACTGCTGGCCAATCTGCGCACCTTGAGCCGGGTGTGCGGCGGCTATACGCCCGAAACGGCTGAAACGCTGGTAGCGCTGTACGGCCATATCGTGCAGGCCGATCTGGATGCCACCGACTGCGTGACGGCTGAAATCGTCAAGACCGCCGAGAACGCCTACCGGGATGTGCAGATTGCCTTTGCCAATGAACTGGCGCTGGTGTGCGAATCGGTGGGGGGCGATGTGTGGAAAGTGCGCGAACTGGTGAACAAAAGCCCGGGGCGCAATGTACACCTGCCGGGGGCCGGGGTGGGCGGACATTGCATCCCCAAGGACCCCTGGCTGCTGGCGCACGGCACGGAAATTAAGGCTGGAATTCTGAACCTGATCCCCACGGCGCGGGGCGTGAATGACGGGATGCCCAAGCACATCCTGCATTTGCTGGCGTCCGAACTCTCGGAGCAGGGCGAGGCGTTGCGCGGCAAGACGGTGCTGGCGCTGGGCTATGCCTATCTGGAAGACTCGGATGACACCCGCAACAGCCCGAGCGCCAGTTTTGTAGCGGCGCTGGAGGCGGCCGGGGCTACCGCCCGCATCCATGACCCGTATGTGGCAGAGTACAACGGCGACCTGCTGGCCATGGCCGAGGGCTGCGATGCAGCGGTGTTGCTGGTGAAGCACAGCCAGTATCGCGAACTGGATCTGGCCGCTCTGCGGCGCGCCCTGAATTTCCCGGTCTTTGTGGATGGCCGCGGCATGTTCAGCCTGGCCGAATTGCAGGCCGCCGGCCTGGCGGCGCGCGTGATTGGCGTGGGGATGGGCGGGAACTAAAACGCGGCTGGTTTCGTCTTCTCCTTAAACCATTTGCTTTAAGGAGAAGAAGCGATGAAAACCCAAAAAACCGTAGTGTTGTTGAGTGTGCTGGCGCTGGTGTTGAGCGCCTGCGGCCAGCGCGGCGTAAGCAAGGTGGAAGCGCCCGCCGGGGAGCCCACCGAAGGCGGCTACGCCTATACCGATACCACGATGCCCACGGACGCGATTGCCGAGCAGCCCGCGGTAGGCGTGGCGCTGGGCGCGCCGGCTGAACTGCGGCTGACCGGCAGCGGGGCCGGCGAACTGGACCTGCAGGGCGGCGTACCGGTTGCCAATGAACGGCTGGTGTTGAAAAGCGCCGATATCTCGCTGGTGGTGGAAAATCCGCTGGAACAGATGGATGCCATCATCCGGCTGGCGGAAGGCATGGGCGGCTTCATCGTGACCAGCAACCTGCACGAAGTCCAGACTCATGATGGCGATAAAGTCAAAAACGCCACGCTGACCATCCGGGTGCCCTCGGCCCGCTTTGGGGCGGTGCTCTCGCAACTGGAAGGCAGCGCTCTGGAAGTGCAGCACAAAACCATCTCCGGGCAGGATGTGACCCAGGCCTACACTGACCTGCAAAGCCGCCTGCGCAACCTGGAAGAAGCCGCCGCCCAATTGCGCCTGATTATGTCTGAAGCGCACAAGACCGAAGAAGTGCTGACGGTGTACTACCAACTGGTGCAGGTCACCGAGCAGATTGAAGTGTTGAAAGGCCAGATTCAGTATTATGAAGAAGCCTCGGCCTTTGGCTCCATCAGCATTCAGTTGATTTCGGCCGCTTCGCTGGTGCAGCCGCCGGTGGTGATTGCCGGCTGGTCGCCAGAAGGCGAAGCGCGTGAAGCCGTGGCGGCTCTGCTGGAGGTATTGCAGGGGCTGGCCAAAGCCGGAATCTGGGTGGCGGTGTATGTGCTGCCGCAGGTACTGATGTTCGGGCTGCCGTTGTGGCTGCTGGCCCGCTGGCTGAAGCGCACCTTTGCCGAGAAGCCCGGGGCGACCGCCAGCTAAGAACGCCTAAAAAACTACCGGGCCGTATTATCAAGGTAAGGGCGCAGCATGCTGCGCCCCTACAAAAACCATGTTCGCCAGCGAGATTTTGGAAGGCAATCAGGTTTTGTTGGCGGTTCTAATTTTTCAGCCCACGTTACCAAGGCAGGGGCCGAGATACTCTCGGCCTCTGTTTTTGTTTGGCTGAATGCAAGTAACGTTTGGCAGGCTGCGGGGACAGATAGGGCATGAGAGTAGCTAATAAAGAAGGCTTTGTCATTGCGAGCGCAGCGAAGCAATCTTGAATTGGCAAATAGATTGCTTCGTCGGACTTTGTCCTCCTCGCAATGACAAACAAACTCCCTGCAAATCGCCACTCCCCAAATAGCCCATACACAAGCCGGGCGCGGTTGTTTGATACAATAGGGCGCACGAAAATCGCTGCGGAGGAAACGCCGGATGCCAACCAAAATTGCGATGCCTGAAATGGGCGAAGGGGTGATTGAAGCCACGGTTATCCGCTGGCTGGTGAAAGAGGGGGATGTGGTTGAGCAGTACCAGCCGCTGGTGGAAGTGAATACGGATAAAGTCGATTCGGAAGTGCCGAGTTCGGCCGCCGGAACGGTCTTGAAAATCATGGTCGCGCCTGATTCAGTCGTGCCGGTCAATGGCGTGCTGTGCTGGGTGGGCGAACCGGGCGAAGCGATTCCGGCGGATAGCGGCGGCGACCCCGCCCCGGCCAAAGCCGCGCCGCCGCCCGCGCCAAAAACCGAAAGCCCAACCCCGCCGCCTGCTCCAGGTCCTGCGCGGCAACCGACTCCGGTTGTGGCTACGGCTGCCCCCGTTCGCAATGGCGGCAACGGTCAGGCCGGCGGCCTGTATGCCTCGCCGCTGGTGGCGCGCATGGCGGCCCGCATGAAAGTAGACCTGACGCGGGTGCCGGGCAGTGGCCCTGGCGGGCGGATTACCAAAGACGATTTGCAAAACTATGTGCGCGGTGGCGCACCGGCCTCGCCGGTGGCGGCAACGGCCAGCGCGCCGGCCGCCGGTGGGCGGGCCGGGTTTATTTCGCCGGTGGTC
>CAZEQN010000194.1:0-4865 GCA_964514335.1 uncultured Anaerolineaceae bacterium | reverse complement strand
TCGCGCCGGCCGATTTCGCGCCCGGTTTCATCAAATTTCGAAAAGCAGCAATGCAGCAGTTGTGTTTCCGGATGGGCCTTGAAATAAGCGGCCTGTTTGGCGAGTTTTTCCGGCTGGTACAGGTCATCATCATCCAGAAAAGTAATCAGCGCGCCGCGCGCCAGCCGCAAACCGTGGTTACGGGCGGCCGCCAGCCCGGCATTCTCCTGGCGGATGTAACGGATGTGCCCGGCTTCGGTCAGGGGTTGCAGGGCGCGGGCGGTGTCTGCGGTTGAGCCATCGTCCACCACAATGCACTCGTAGTCACGCCAGGTCTGGGCCAGCACGCTGGCAATCGCTTCCTGCACCAGAATGGGACGGTTATAAGTCGGCAGGATGACGCTGACGGTGGGTGTTTGGGGGCGGGCCATGCTCACACCTCGCGCTTGAGAACGCGTGCCTGCCAGGCGTGAAAGCGTTCCAGCAGGCCGAGCCGGGTCAGGACGGCCCGCAGCGCCAGGCGCAGCCAGCCAACCAGCCATAATACGCGGCGAGGGCGGCGGTAGGCGCGCAGCCTGGGCCAGTAGGCCGCCAACGGCTGCCAGTCTGCGCCAATTTGAATTTCGTCTATGCGATAGAGATAGGCTTCTTCCTGGTATTCGGGGCGAACTTTATCGTAGACGGCATAGCGCAATTGGACGGCCGTGCGCTCCACGGCTGCGGGTTCAGCGCCCTGGCGGGTGCTCAACCCCCTGGCTTCATTGGTGAAGTAGCCCAGCAAACCCGGCGCCCGCACCATTTCCAGGCCATTGACCGCCATACGGAGGGAAAGTTCCATATCCGGCCCAACCCGAAATTGCTCATCAAACGGGCCAACCTGCTGGAGCGCCGTGCGCCGCAACAACCAGAAGGCGCCACCCTGCGGAAAAGCGCGCCGGAAGAAGCCAGCCGTATAGGGTGGGGTTTCGCGCCGCTCGCCGGCCTCTTCTCCGTAACGGGGGACTTCGAGATAGTCGCCGTAGCACAGAGCCGCCGCCGGATGGGGAGCAAGGGTTTGTACCTGGCTGGCAAGCGATTCTGGCGTACGGCGGTCATCCACGTTCCAGATGGCGATATATTCGCCGCGCGCCGCGGCACAACCGCGATTCCAGGAGGCGCTCAGACTTTCCACCGCCTCCACCACCAGGTGCTGGACCTGGTGGGGGTAATCGGCAATAAAACCGCGCACCAGCGCTAACTCCTCGGGCTCGGGCTCGTTATGGACAAGGATGAGTTCACAATCGGGAAAACAGGTTTGCTCGGAAAGGTTTTCGAGAAAACCGGCCAGATAACGATAGCCATGAAAAAGAGAGGTAACCACGCTGATACGCGGCGTGAAGGAGGTCATTGGCTTGATTATATACCGACCGGGGCCGGGGCTTCAGGGCCGCGCCCGGAAGAATACATACTCATCCACCTGAACTTTTTCGAAATGGTCGTCCCCGAACTGGCTTTCAGAGAATTCAAAGGTGAGAGTATGCGAGGGGTTGGGGAAATCATCGGCGTAGGTCTCGAGCACATAACCGGCGGCGGTGGGGCGCAGCAGGAACAGTTCAATCGGGCCGCCGGGCATTTCAGCCGCCCGCGCCGCAAAAGCCGCCGGGTCAGCGGTACGGCTCAAATGTTTGAGCGCATCCAGCCGCTGGCTTAACCGGGCGGCGGGATGGTTGAAGTGCGGGTTCCACATGACATACAAATTAAGGGGCTGGTAAACGAGCAATTCGCGATAATGCGTATCCACCAGGGCTATGCCGGAACTCGAAGCCGCCGCCTGCTGATAGGCGGCTACGAGCGCGGTCGGGTAGGCTGCCTGGCGGGCAGTGACGATGGGCTCGGCCACCCCAAAACCGAGCGCCAGCCGAAATGCGAAGTTCAGCGCCAGCGCCAGCGTCAGGACTGGCCCGGCCGCTCGCAACCACTCGCCGGGGCGCGGGCGGGCCAGCAGGTGCTCCAGGATTTCAAACACGGCCAGACACGCCGCAGCCCCCAGCACGACCAGCAGCAACTCATTGGCCTTGACCGCCAGAATGGGCTGGTTGAGCAAAATCAGCCCGTACCCCAGCGCCAGCCAGAGCCAGCAGGCCAGCGCCAACCGCAAGAGCGCGGCGGCCAGCGGTTGACTGCGCCAGCGACCGAGCAGCCAGACGAACCCCAGCAACAGGAACAGTCCATTAATGGTCGGGTTGAGAAAAGGCAGTTCAAAGCGCAAAAAGCCGGGGTCCCAAAAACGGTTCTGGAGGGCTTCCACCTGCCCGGTTTGCAGCAGGCTCAATAACAGCGGCCCCCAGTAGAGGGATGAAAACAGGGCTGCCGTCATCAGCATCCACAACTTATTTGCGAGGCGCGGCGGGTCAGAACCCGGGGCGGCTTTCAGCCACCCGCCCAGCAGCAAGGCCACCCCGGCAATCAGGAACCAGTAGTATTGCAGCATGAAGACCGCCGCACCCAGCAGGCCGCCTGCCAGAAACCAGAGCCAGCGCGCCCGCCGTTCAGACGGCGGTTGTGTTTCGACCCACCCCAGCCACCAGGGTACAAACAGGAACAGGCTCAACCAGACCTGGGGTTTGCCCCAGTCCTGATAGATGGCGAGGGTCAATATCAGCGTAAGGACCGCCGCCCGGCCCGGCCCACTTACCGGCCGCCACAGCCCCCCGGTGAGCCAGGGCAGCAAAAAGGCCAGCAGGAGAAAGCCATACTTCATAACTTTATAAGTTGCGAGACCCGAGAAGGCCGCCAGCCGACCCAACAGGTAATAATACAGCGGCGGGTAAAAAGCAGGCAGGTCTTTGTAGGCAAAATCGCGGTTTTGGGGCGAATCTGCAAATGTCGCAATCTGGGCCAGCTCGAACAGGCGGTCACCGATGACGCCGCCCGGCGCATACGAGGTTTGGCTCAAAGGCAGTGCGACGACAAACACCAGAAAAAGGGAGAGCACGCCGATGGCGAGCGCGGCTTTGTAATGGGCGCTTTTGCCAGCGCGCCAGACGAGGGCCAGCAGGCCAACAAACACCAGCGCGCCGAGGCGCAGAAGAGAATCGAGGAATGGGCTTTCAAGGTGGGAGGGAAAAACTCGGGCAATTCCAAGATAGATTGCCAAAGCCAGCAGGCTGCTGCCTGCAAAAACCTGCCAGTCGGGAGAGCGCAGGATTTTATTCATGGATGGTTTCCTCAAGAGTGTTTTTTCAGGCAAACCGCGTGGGCGGGTTGGCAGGCGCACATTATAATCCCCTGCATCCATGCCTCCACCCATTGACCTGAGCCTGATTCTGCCCGCTTACCACGCCGCGGCGCTGCTGGAAAAGCACCTGCCCAGCCTGCAGGCCTACCTGGCCGGATTGCCCATCCGCAGCGAGATTCTGGTGGTGGATGATGGGAGCGAGGATGCTGGCGCCACGCAACAGGTGGCAGAAAGCCACGGTTGCCGCTTCATCGGCCTGCCGCACAACCAGGGCAAAGGCGCGGCCGTGCGGGCCGGGATGCTGGCGGCCCATGGGGCAGTACGGCTATTTACGGATGCAGATATACCCTACGAACTGGACAGCATTGAACTGTTCTACCGTTATGTGCGCGAAAAGGAATTTCATCTGGTGATTGGCGACCGCACCCTGCCTGGCTCCAACTATTTTCAGGAAATTCCGCAGGCGCGCCAGTGGGGCAGCCGGTTGTTCTCCGGTTTTGTGGGGCGCTTCTTTGTCGGGGGGCTGTATGATACCCAGTGCGGCCTGAAGGCCTTTCAGGCGGAGGCGGCGGAAGACCTGTTTGGCGTCAGCCGCATCAACCGTTTTGCGATGGATGTGGAATTGCTGTATATCGCCCTGAAACGCAACTACGACATTAAACGCCTGCCGGTGCGCTTGCGGCTGTGGGAAGAATCTGGCATAGATATGATGCGCGACGGCCTGACGATGCTATGGGATGTGGCCCATATTCATTTCAATTTCCGGCGCGGGTACTATGAACGCCGGGAGGCCGGATGAGCAACTCTACCCCACGCCGCATGGGCGATGAAATCGCTATTTCCGGCGGCTACCAGCACCGGGTGCTGACGCAGGGCTGGGCGCCGCAACGCGCCTGGCATGACTTCAAGTACCGCGAGGCCGCCCGCTGGCTGGCGCCGCAACCTGGGGAGCGATTGCTGGACGTGGGCTGCGGCTCGGGCGTGCTGGCCGACCGGCTGGCGGCTGACCCGGCGGTGCAGGTTACCGGGGTGGATAACAACCCGGATGCCATCCGCTACGCCAGCCAGACCTTTCAACGCCCCAATCTGGAATATCGGCTGGGGCTGGTGGATGAACTGGCCTTTGAACCAGAGAGCATCCACCGGATCGTTTTTCTGGAAGTGCTGGAACACATCTACCCGCAACAGGCGCGCCAGGTTTTTGGCGAATTCCAGCGCCTGCTGGCCCCCGGCGGGCGGCTGGTGATTACCACCCCGAATGCGCGCAGCCTGTGGCCGGCGATTGAATGGCTGCTGGACCGCAGCGGCCTGGTGCCGGTGATGGAAGACAGCCAGCATGTGGCGCTGTACAGCCGGGCGCGGCTGGCGGCCCTGGCCAAAGACACCGGCTACCGGGTGGTGGAAATCCGCAGTTTGAATTTCATCGCGCCGTGGCTGGCGGTCTTGGGGCGCGGCGCGGCCGAGGCCGCCCACCGGCTGGAGCAGGCCCGCGGGCATGCGTTGGGCAGTTTGCTGTTGGGGGTGTTTGAAAAACCGGCTTAGCGCCAGGTGCGGCGATAAGGTTCAAAGTCGTCCAAAATCTTAAAGACCCCGCGCACGAAGTCATCCACCGTCCAGCGGGCGGCGCGCGCCCGGCCGCGGTCAATGAGCGCGGCGCGCAACTCCGGCT
>CAZEQN010000193.1:3767-4888 GCA_964514335.1 uncultured Anaerolineaceae bacterium | reverse complement strand
CCCCGACTGGCATGAGCCAGTAGGATAAAACCTGTCACTATCGCAGGCACGATAAACACCCAGTCACCCTCCACAAAGCCAACCCACGCAAACGTAGCCCCCACAGCGCCCAGCATGACCAGTTCCAACGCCAGCCGGGCCGCCATAAACCAGCCCACGCCCTGAAAGACCTGCAACCGCGGGTCGCTCAAACTAACCAGCCCACCCGCGGCCAGAAAAGTCAGGCCCACCGCCGCAATGACCCCGGATGGGGTGTTGCTTGCATCAAAAAAACCGGGGATGATGTCAAAGGCCCCCAGCAACAGCGCTGCCCCCACCAATTCAAAAAGCAGCGCCAGGGGCATCAGACCGGCATGAGTTTCATCTGCGGACACAGTCTTTCAGTTACTCCCAAATGCCTATTTCTTAAAAAACAGCGGGTAGGTCTCCGGGTCAACTTCATGCATCATTTCGCAGGCCATATAAAAGACATCTTCCATATTTGGCTTGGAGAAATAGTTGCCATCCGTTCCGTAGGCGGGCCGGTGTGGTTGCGCCGCAAGCGTGCGCGGTTCAGAATCCAGCCAGTAATATCCGCCTTGTTTTTCAAGCACCTCTTGCATCATATAGGCGCTCGCCCCACCCGGCACGTCTTCATCCAAAAACAGGATCCGGTTGGTTTTTTTCAGGCTTTCCACAATCACGCCATTAAGGTCAAACGGCAGCAAAGTCTGCACATCAACCACTTCTGCGTCTATCCCTACTTTTTCCAATTCATCCGCCGCATCATTGGCTATCCGTACCAGCGGGCCGTAAGTAACAATCGTCAGGTCTTTGCCAGCCCGCACGACTTCCGGCACACCCAGCGGCACGGTGAATTCGCCAATGTTCTCCGGCAACTTCTCTTTTAATCGGTAGCCATTCAGCACTTCTACCACCACCGCCGGCTCATCGCCCTGCAGCAGCGTGTTATACATGCCAGCCGCCTGCACCATATTGCGCGGCACACACACATGCATGCCTCGCACCAGATGAATCAGGCTCGCCATCGGTGAGCCGGAATGCCAGATGCCTTCCAGCCGATGGCCGCGTGCGGCAGGTGCGGGGCGAGTCCCAACTGGGCCGCGCCGCGTCCATACTCG
>CAZEQN010000193.1:0-3757 GCA_964514335.1 uncultured Anaerolineaceae bacterium | reverse complement strand
CGCGTGTGCGCACAATCACCGGCGCTTTCTGGCCGCCTTTGGTACGCCAATGCAGGGTCGCCAGATCATCAGACATCACTTGCAGGGCGTAGAGCAGATAATCCAGATACTGGATTTCGCAAATCGGCCGCAGGCCGCGCAGGGCCATACCAATTGCCTGTCCTAAAATAGTAGCCTCACGGATGCCAGTATCCGTCACGCGCAAGTCGCCATACTTTTCCTGCAAACCCGCAAACCCCTGATTCACATCCCCAATCTGGCCCACATCTTCACCAAAGGCTATTACACGCGGCTCGCGCCCCAAAATACCATCAAAACAGGCTTGCATGATTTCAAAGCCATTAACCACCCGGCTGCTATCGCCATAAATCGCCGGGACGGCACGCACGTTCAGCGCCGAGTGTCGTCCTTCGCTGTACAGGTGCGAACCAATGCGCTCGCGGTTGAGTTCATCCTGCGTTTGCTTCCAATCCAGCAATACGCTTTTACCCGGCAAGTCTTCATCCCACAGCGCCACCAGCGCCTGCCGCACCGCTTCATAGATGTGCATGCGCAGAGGGTTTTCAATGCCCGCCAGGTGGGCTTTCACCTGTGCCAGTTCAGTTTTGTGCCGCGAATGGGCCGCAATTTCATCCAGGATATCCCCAAATTCGCCAATCTCATCCTGAATCGGTTTCTTGTAGGCATCCCAGGCTGCCGCCCGCAATCCCTCTACCTGGGTGCGGTCTTCTTTTTCCAGCGCGGCCAGTTCTTCCGCGCTCGCCAGACCTTCGGCCAGAATCCACTCTCTGAATTTCTTTAAACAATCGAATTCTTTTTCCCATTCCAGCCGGGCCGCGCTCTTGTAGCGCTCATGGCTGCCGGAGGTCGAATGCCCTTGCGGCTGGGTAACCTCCACCACATGGATAATTTGCGGCACATGCTCACGCCGGGCGGTCTCCGTAGCGCGCTGATACGTATCCAGCAAAGCCGGGTAATCCCAGGCCGCCACTCGGTGCAGGTCATACCCCCGCCCATTCTCATCGCGCTGGAAGCCGCTCAACAATTCACTTAAGTCGCGCGTAATCTGGTATTCGTTGGGAACAGAAATGCCATAGCCGTCATCCCAAATCGAAAGTACGGCCGGTGACTGCAAAACGCCAATGGCGTTTACCGCTTCCCAGAACATCCCTTCGGCGGTTGAAGCATTTCCAATCGTGCCAAAAGCGACTTCATCGCCATTGTTTGAAAACTCCGGGTAGGCCTTTAAGGTGGGCAACTGGCGGTAAAGCTTGGAAGCATAGGCCAACCCCACCAGGCGCGGCATTTGCGAAGCGGTCGGCGAAATATCGGCTGCGGTATTGTGAATTTCCATCAGGTTGCGCCATGAGCCGTCCGGGTTCAGGCTGCGAGTCGCAAAATGCGAATTCATCGAACGGCCGCCAGAAGCCGGGTCGTGGTCTACATCCGTGTGGGCATACAACTGGGCGAAGAATTCGCTGATATTGTGCTCCCCAACCGCAAACATAAACGTCTGGTCACGGTAATAACCCGAACGAAAATCCCCCTTGCGGAAAACCTTGGCCATCGCCAGGTTGGCAAGTTCCTTGCCATCCCCAAAGATGCCAAACTTGGCCTTACCGCTTAGCACCTCACGTCGGCCAATATAGGAAGCCTGACGGCTCTGGTAAGCCAACCGGTAGTCGGTCAGAACGCTCTCGCGTTCGATTTTCAACGTGGCGGTCTTTGGTTTTCGGGTCGCCATGCTTCTCCTATCCTCAATCGGCTTCTTAGCCATGCGTAATTTTTAGTGTATCACAATCCACTTAGCGGCTGTTCCACCGCGCCCGCTCCACCTCAAAAGCAGGGTATAACGCTTCTGCCGCCGCCAGTTCTTCTGGAGTATTCGAATTAATGAAGTTGAAGCCCTGCGGGTCTAGTGGGCGTATTTCTTCTGGCTCAACAATCCGAACCCGCACAGAATCATAAAACGAGATCATCCGCCGCTCGCCGGCAGCCAGCGCTTGTTGGACTGGCCCCAGACACCCCTTGCGATACACCGCCCGAAACGGCTCGCCAAATTCATCTTGTTTCCAGCGCGGCAATACCACGTCTGCATGCTGCATCCAACCGAGCAGCATTTCCTGCACCGGCCAGTGCACAAACGGCATGTCACAGGCGAGCAGCATGACGATTTCAGATTGAGCATAGTGCAAAGCCGTTTCGAGACCCCCCAAGGCGCCCAGGCCCGGCTGAATATCCCTGTAGACTGGCAGCCCGAGACGCGGAAAGCCCGGGTTGTTCGATATAACAAAAATGTCCTCACTTTGCCCAAGCGCCTGCTCTATGAGATACCCCGCCAGGGTAGTATCGGCAAACGGCAAAAGCGCCTTGTCCTGGCCCCCCATCCGGCGGCTCGCTCCACCGGCCTGCAACACAATACTAATCGGCAACATACGAGCATTATAGTAGAAGCTATCGTTCTTCATCCCAAACATAAAGAGGTGCAGGCTCCGGCCTGCACCTCTCATTCAGCACCAGCAATGAACTAAATCGGTCGCTTTCGCAAGTACACCAGCCAGTACACTGCACCCACAAACACCGTCCCGCCAATGATGTTTCCAATCGTGACTGGCAGCAGATTGTTGATAAAAAAACTACTCCAGGTAAGCGAGGCGTAGTTCGCCACATCCAACCCGGCAGTCGTCCAGAACTCCGCCGGCGCAAAATCGCGGATAAACAGACCCACCGGGATGAAATACATATTGGCAATCGAGTGTTCAAACCCCGCCGCCACAAAGGCAGATATCGGGAAAAGTATCGCCAGGATTTTGTCGGTCGTCGTGCGCGCCCCCATCGTAAGCCAGACCGCCATGCACACCAGCGCATTGCACAGGATGCCCAATGCCAGCGCTTCCACAAACCCTAAGCCCACTTTAGCCCGGGCGATGTTCAGCGCCGCCGTACCCACCTGCCCGGCCCCAAACATGTATTGTCCGCCCAGAAACACCAGCAAAGCAGTACCCAACGAACCGATGAAGTTACCCAGATACACCCAGAACCAATTGCGCAACAACTGGGCTGTGGTAATTCGCCGGCTGGCCCACGCCATCACAATCAGGTTATTCCCCGTGAACAGTTCCGCCCCGCCCACCACCACCAGAATCAGGCCCAGGGAAAATACCAACCCGATCAGCAGCCGCGCCACCCCATACGGCAGGGCGCTGCTGCCGGCTGCCACCGTCGTGGCAAACACCGCCCCCATCCCGATGAACGCCCCCGCCAGAATGCCAAGAATCAGCAGGCGGCGAAAACCGGAAGTAGCCTTCGCTACACCCACTGTCTCGGCCTTATTGGCGATATCCTGCGGCATCAGGGCATCCAGTGAAATCGTTACACCATTTGTGTTTTCCATAACGCTCCTTCCCAAATCTTGGGCTTGTCCACGGTTATTATCCCCAATCTCTCCGAACGAGTGAATGGACATTCAGCCCCTCTGCCGTATGGCAGTCGTCCCTATTTGTGATATTTTTCACCATCAATGCGGATGCGGGCATCCACCGCCACCGCACCCTGCCCCAGCGGCAATATCACCAGCGGATTAATCTCAATTTCCGCCAGTTGCGGAAAATCGCCTGCCAGTTGCCCCAGCCGCTGCATTGTTTCTCTGGCCGCCGCCCGGTCCGCCTCTGGCAAATTCCTGAACCCGGCCAGTTTGCGCCCTGCCCAGGTCGTCTCCAGCAGGGTATTGCATTCCTCAACAGTGATTGGCGCGAGT
>CAZEQN010000192.1:0-4926 GCA_964514335.1 uncultured Anaerolineaceae bacterium | reverse complement strand
GACCGCGGGCGCGCCGGCCTGCTGTGGGGGCTGGCGTTTTTGCTCTGGCTGCCGCAGGAAGACCAGACTGGCCGGGCGGCGTTGGCGCTGGCGGCCGGGGCGGCCGGGCTGGGGTTGTGGCGCGGCCTGGCGGGCCGCCCGCCGGGCCGGGGCTGGGCGGGTTGGGGGGCGCTGGCCGGGCTGGGGGTCGCCCCGCTGGCTGTGGGGCTGGTTTTGGTCAAGAGTGGGCTGCATGCCCATGGGTTTCTGGAGCTGGGGCCGCGGGCGTTGCTGATGATGTTGCAGGCAACGCCCGTGTGGGGGCTGGGGGGCGCGCTGGCGGGGGGGCTGGCCGCCATCTTTGTTGCACAGCGCCGCCCTTCACCGGGCGGGCGGGAGTAGCCCATGCCAGTTGCCGGCGGTCTTCACTATTTTGCCTCCAAAGAACAATCGCCCAACCGTTTGCCCGTCGTGCTGGTGCATGGGGCCGGCGGTTGCCACGCCCACTGGCCGCACCATCTGCGGCGGCTGGCGGCCTATCGTGTGGTTGCGCCGGACCTGCCGGGGCACGGCCGGTCTGATGGCCTGGGCGAGCAAACCGCCGCGGCCTACGCCCGGCGGCTGGCCGACTGGTTGCTGGAGCTGGGGTGGACGCGGGCGGTGTGGGTTGGGCATTCGCTGGGCGGGGCGATTGTACAGAGTTTGGCGCTTAACCATCCGGATATGGTGCTCGGGCTGGGGCTGTTCAGCAGCGGCCCGCGCCTGACGGTCAACCCTGAATGGCTCAACCTGCTTTCGTCCCCCGCCACCCAACCCAGCGCAGTGGCCCAGATTGTGAAATATTCCTACACCAAAACTGTGCCGCCGCGTCTGGCGGCGACCCTCACCGAACAATTGCTGGATAACCGCCCGGCGGTTTTATTGGGCGACTTTCGGGCGGCAGACGCATTTAATAGTACTGAAAGCGTGGCTCGGATTAGCGCGCCCACCCTGGTCTTGTGCGGCGCGGAGGACCGTATGACCCCGCCGCGTTTGAGCGAGCAACTGGCGGAGAGCATTCCGGGGGCCGAACTGGTGATTGTTCCGGCGGCCGGGCATATGGTCATGCAGGAGCAACCCGCCGCTACCGCGGCTGCTCTGGCGGACTTTCTCCCCCGGGTTCGCTGGTAGGGCAGGATACATAAACAACCCTTTGGATGGGACAGGAGCCGACGCTTTAGCGGAGAACTGGTCAGATACTCGGCCAAAGCCCCGACTCCGAATAGACACCCGCGCACAGATGGACATTCCCCAGAAGAATTGGGGCTGGCGAGTGACTAAAAACCGATTAATATTGTCTAATTCTTTAGAGAGAGGTCACCCTGGCCTCCGGCCGGGTGGAAGATAACGCAGGATGCCTCCATTTTCGCACAGCTCTATCGGGGAGGATGGGCACGCCGTAGCTGGCCCGGCGGCTACGGATGCGCGCCTGCTGGCGGATGTGCAGGCGATTGCCATCATCGTAACCATTTTGGGCGGGGCGGGCATGTGGCTCATCAGCCGCCAGCCGGGGGTGCTGATGATTTTTGGGGTTGCCACGCTGGCGCAACTGGCGGCCTGGCTGCTCATGCGGCGCGGCCGGGTGCGGGCCGGGGCCTGGCTGCTGGCCTGCCTGCTGTGGCTGCATTTCACGGCGTTAAGCACGGTGCAGGGCGGTCAGGGCAGCGAGCAAAGCCTGGGGCATTTGCTGGTCATTATCCTCGCAGTGGTGCTGCTGGGCACCCGGCCGGGTTTGCTGTTTCTGCTCTTGAGCATTGGCTGGCAACTCGTGCTGGCCTTTGGGCTTTCGGAGTGGTTCGGCATGTACCTGCTGGTGCCGCAGGAGGCCTGGCCGCTGTGGGCTTCCATCAGCGTGTTTTTTGTGATGAGTTATATGTTGCTGGCGCTGGCGACCCGCAACCTGCGCCGGGCGCTGGATGATTCGCGCCAGGTGGAAGAACGCTATCGCTCGCTGTTTGAGCAATCCAATGATGCCATTTTTATTCAGGGGCTGGAGTTGCCGTTTCGCACTTCGGCCAACCAACGGGCGGCGGAATTGCTGGGCTACAGCGTGGAGGAATTGAGCGCCCGCTCGCTGAATGACCTGACCACGACTTCAGAACGGGCGGCCGATGGCGCCCTGCTGGAACGTCTGCTGGCCGGTGATGTCTTACCGCCTTTTGAACGGCGATTGGTGCGCAAGGAGGGCCTGGAAATTCTGGTGGAAATCAATGCCAGCCTGATTAATGACCGTCACGGTCGCCCGGTGTACCTGCAAAGCATTGTGCGGAATATTACGGAACGCAAACGCATTGAAACCGAATTGCGCGAAATCCAGCAGCGGTATCAGGCCCTGTTTGAAAGCACCAATGATGCCGTTTACCTGATGGATCTGGACCTTATCCATGTGGCGGCCAACCCGCAGGGGGCTGAAATGCTGGGCTATCGGATGGAAGAAATCATTGGCCGCAACGCGCTGGATTTCATCGTGCCCGCTGAAACTGCCCCGGCGATTAATGTACGCGCAGCCCTGCTGGCTGGCCGTAAACTCCCGATTTATGAGCGCACGCTGATGCGCAAGGATGGTTCGCAGGTGACGGCCGAAGTGAGCGCCGGGCTGGTGTATGGGCCGGACGGCCAGCCGTTGTACATCCAGACCGTGCTGCGCGACATCACCTGGCGTAAGAAAGTGGAAGACCAGCTGACCCAGTCGCTGATGGAAACTGAACTGCTGGCGCGTACGGATGCCCTGACCGGCCTGAAGAATCGCCGGGCGGTAGAAGAATATGCCGCCGCCCAGTTGCAGCGCGCCCTGCGCGAACACACGCCCTTGAGCCTCGTGATGCTGGACATGGACCAGTTGAAACAGATTAATGATACCTACGGTCATCAGGCCGGGGACATCGCCCTGAAACATTTTGCCAGCCTGCTCTCTGAAGGCATCCGGGCCTATGATGTGGCCGGGCGCTGGGCGGGGGATGAATTCATCCTGGTGCTGCCGGGGGCGCGGCTGGGGGATGCGCGTGCCATGGCCGAGCGCCTGCAAGTGGCCCTGCGTCAGCAGCCGGTGCAGGTGGAAGGCGCGGTCCTCACCTTGCAGGCCAGCATGGGTGTGGCGGCTGTGCCGGAGGATGGTGAGCGCAAATTAACCTTGGATGACCTGGTGCGCTGGGCAGACGAAGCCCTGTACGCGGCCAAGCAGGCCGACCGCGGTCAGGTGCGGGTGTATGAACTGGGCGGCGGCGCGCCCCCGGCCACAGGCGATTTGCTGGTGGGCGAGTAACACCCCTGAATCTGTATTGTTATTCCCTCCGGCTATAATCCACTCATGACATTTTCCACAGTTGAAAAAATCCTGCGGCTGGCGTTGATTCTGGCGCTGGCGGGCTGTGCCGCCCCGCCGGCCACCGTGGCCGGTCCGACCGCCACCGCCGGCCCGCTGGAACCGCTGATTGCGCAGGCCACCGCCACCCGGGCGGCCATCGGCACGCGGGCGGCTTTGAGCCTGACCCCGCCCGCCAGCCACACGCCGCCTCCAGGGCTGCCAGCCGCCACCGATACCCCGGCCGCGCTGGCGGCGGCTGCCAGCCAGCCGCCCACCCCGGAGGGGCCGCAACCCGTGCATGGCATCATCCTCTTCATTGGCGATGGCCTCGGCGAGAGCCACCGCCTGGCGGCCCAGTGGCTGGCGCAGGGCGCCAACACGCCCCTGCTGATGGACAGCCTGCCGGTGCGCGGCTACGCCAGCACGGCCGCGGCGGACCGCGAAATCACCGACTCCGGGGCGGCGGCAACCGCACTGGCCAGCGGGGTGCAGACCCGTTACGCCGCCGTGGGGGTGGATGCCGACCTTGTGCCGGTCGAGACGATTTTGGCGCAGGCCCAGGCCCTGGGCTGGTCGGTGGGGCTGGTGACGGATGTGCGCCTGGCGGATGCCACCCCCGGGGCGTTTGCCGCCCACGTGCCGGACCGGGCGATGATTTCTGAAATCGCGCGCCAGATGATGACCAAAGAGATTCATGTGCTGCTGGGCGGCGGCGAGGAGAATTTTGCGCGGGCCGGCGAGCCGACCTGTACCGGCCAGCCCGGTCTGCGCGGCGATACCAGCCTGATAGAAAACGCCCTGCGGGTAGGATACACCCACATCTGCACGCCCGCCCAACTGGCGGCGCTGGACCTGGCTGCCACCGATAAATTGCTGGGCCTGTTTGCCCCCGGCGACCTGCCCGCCGAGGGCGCGCCCAGCCTGGCCGAGCTGACTGCCGCGGCCATCGCCATTCTTTCGCGCAACCCCAATGGCTTTTTCCTGATGGTGGAAGGCGGCCAGATTGATACGTTTGCGCATGCCAATGATTCGCTCGGCACGGTGCAGGCTACGTTGGCGCTGAACGCAGCCGTGGCGCAGGCACAGGTGTACGCCCTCGGCGCGCCGAATACTTTAATCATTGTGGCGGCTGACCATGAAACCGGCGGGCTGCAACTGAATCTGGATGGCAACCAGACCGGCCTGCATCAGGAAGGCCCGTTTAGCATGCCGGATGGCGTGCCGTTTTACATGGATTGGCAGACCGGCAGCCACACCGCCACGCCGGTGCTGGTGACCAGCGGCGGCCCGTACAGTGAGTGGTTGGCGGGGTTATATCCGCTGACGCATATTTACGATGTGATGCGGGCGGCGATGTTGGGAGAGTAGCGGGGGAAGGGGGAGATGGGGAGACAGGTAAACAGGTAAACAGGGAGATAGGTATCAAGTAAACAAGTATCAGAGAACCGAAAGGTTGCTTGCGTCAGTCCGGACCGGCGTCACAAGCCGCTAGCGCAATTTTGTGGCCTGGCCCCCCTTCGACTACGCTCAAGGCGGGCTTTTGGGCGTAGCATGCTACGCCCCTACGGCAGTATCGGCTTGGAATTCTGTAGCCTAGCCCCTTG
>CAZEQN010000191.1:0-4942 GCA_964514335.1 uncultured Anaerolineaceae bacterium | reverse complement strand
CTGGCAAAGATCGCCCGGCGCTGCGGCGTGACCCTGACCGACCTGTACAACGCCGCGGATGTCCTCACCCTGCACCTGCCGCTCACGCCAGATACGCGCAACCTGCTCAACGGCGAGGCCTTCAGCCGCATGAAACGCGGCGTCTATATCCTGTGCGCGGCGCGCGGCGGCATCATTGATGAAACCGCCCTGCTGGCGGCGCTGGAAAGCGGCCAGGTGGCCGGCGCCGGGCTGGATGTCTTTGCTACTGAACCGCCGGGGTTAAGCGCCCTGGTGGCGCACCCGCAGGTGGTCGCCACGCCGCACATCGCGGCCCAGACGGTGGAAGCCCAGGAGCGCGCCGCCATTGACATCGCCACCGAGATAATAAATGGATTAAAGGACGAACCCCTGCGCTGGCAGGTTGTATAATAAATTTAGATGATTGTCTAACAAGGATGCCTTCATTCTGCTGTACCAAGGAGAAGAGATGAAAGAAAAACTGCAACGCATGAAAGCCATCATCGCTGAAATCTCGGATATCGGCGATGCGGCCGCCCTGCTGGGCTGGGACCAGGAAACCTACATGCCCTCGGGCGGGGCAGAAACGCGCGGCCAGGTCTCGGCCACCCTCGGCCGCCTGATTCACGAGCGCGCCACCTCGGAAGAGATGGGCAAACTGCTGGAAGAACTGGTGCCGTGGGCCGAAAGCGAACTGGATAAGGACAGCGACGATTACCGCATCATCAAGAACACCAAGCGCGGCTATGACCAGCAGATGAAATTCCCCGCCGCCATGATTGAAGAGCGCGCCAAATTGCAGGCCACCGGCAACATGGCCTGGCGCGAAGCCCGCCAGAACAACGACTGGAAAAAATTTGAACCCATCATGGATCAGTGGGTGGATTTCGGCAAACGCACCGCCGAGCTCTTCAAACCCTATGACCATGTGTACGATGTGCTGCTGGACTTCTTTGAGCCCAACATGAAGACCGCCGACGTCAAGGCCATCTTCAACGCCATCCGCCCCAAACAGGTGGAACTGATTGACGCCATCAGCAAAAAACCGGAAGTGGATGATAGCGTACTGCACCGCCATTATGACCGGGCCACCCAGCTCAAGATGGGTGAGGAAATCGCCAGCGCCTTTGGCTTTGACTTCAACCGCGGCCGCCAGGACGAAGTCCACCACCCGTTTGCCTCCAACCTGGGCTACGGCGACCAGCGCATCACCTACCGCGTGGACGAGAACTTCCTCAACCCCTACATCTTCGGCACGATGCACGAGACCGGCCACGGCCTGTACGAACAGAACGTGCCCAAGGAAAAGCACCGCACCGCCCTGTATGGCGGCACTTCGCTGGCCATCCACGAGTCACAATCGCGGCTGTGGGAGAACCTGGTGGGCCGCTCGCGCCCCTTCTGGGAATGGTACTACCCCACCCTGCAAAAGCACTTCCCCGGCGCGGTGGACGATGTGCCGCTGGATACCTTCTACCGGGCGATTAACAAGGTCAAGCCGAGCCTGATCCGGGTGGAAGCCGACGAAGCCACCTACAACCTGCACATCATGCTGCGCATGGAAATTGAAATCGGCCTGCTGGAAGGCAGCATGGCGGTCAAGGACCTGCCCGAAATCTGGAACACCAACATGCGCGAGTACCTCGGCATCACACCGCCGAATGACTCGGAAGGCGTGCTGCAGGATGTCCACTGGTCGTTTGGGTTGTATGGCTACTTCTCGACCTATGCCCTCGGCAACCTGGTTTCAGCCCAGTTGTGGGAGAAAATCACGGAAGCCAACCCGAACCTCACGGATGAAATCCGCAAGGGCGAGTTCAAGAATTTGCTGGACTGGCTGCGCGAGAACATCCACCAGCACGGCAGCAAGTACGAGCCGCAGGAACTGGTGCAGCGCATCACCGGCTCCAAGATTAATGGGGATGCCTATGTGAAGTACCTGCAAACCAAGTACGGCGAGATTTACGGCCTGTAAATCGCCGCCTGCTACAAAATTCCCGCCGGGGCACAGTTCAACGCTGTGCCCCGGTTTTTGTTTGCTGCACGAACGGCTTGCCCGCCCGCGGGAGTGGCTAAGTTCATGGGCTAATCTGTCATTGCGAGGAGGGTGGAGATGGGCAGAGCCCATCTCAGCCCGACGAAGCAATCTTTCCGGCCAGAATGGAGATTGCTTCACTGGCAAATGCCTATGGCATTTGCTTAAGAGTTGGGCAAAGCCCAACTCCATACGCCTCGCCATGACAAGCCCACCTTGTTAGCCCCTCCCCGCGAAAACTCCCCGGCCACAACCTGACTGAACATGGTAGAATGCCCGGTTGGACTTATCTCCGGGGAGCACCTCTTGGCGCGTATCTTATTTGTAGACGATGAAGCCCTGACGCTTAAGCTCTTGAGCCAGGCTGCTGAAATTATCGGCCACCAGCCGCTGACCAGCAATAACGTAGAGCAAGCCTATTCCGTTGCCATGGCTGAACGGCCGGACCTGATTGTATTGGATATGAACATCGGCGGCTACCAGGGCACGGCCCTGGCCGAACAACTGCGCCAGAACCCGGATATCGCCGCCATCCCGGTAGTGATGCTCTCGGCTGACCCCAGCACCGAGGCCCAGCAGCGCGCCCTGGCGGCCGGGGCGGAGCGCTACCTGACCAAGCCCGTGCGGCTGAACATACTCTTAGAGGTGATTCGTGACTACACCAGCGAAATATAACAAAGACAACGGCCAGCCGCGCACGATTGTTGTGCTGCATGGCGACCAGACCGGTGAAGAGCTGCTCCAGGAAAGCCTGCGCGTCCTGGATGAATCCGTTATCAACCTGAAATACGAGTTTGAGCACTACGACCTGGGGCTGGAAAGTCGCCGTGAAACCAAGAACAAAGTCGTGCGCGACGCCGCCAAAGCGATGAAAAAACATGGCCTTGGCCTGAAAGCCGCCACCATCACCCCGGAAATCAAGGGCGATGTCGGCAGCCCGAACGCCATTTTGCGCGAAGAAATTGACGGCAAGGTCATTTTGCGCACCGGCCGCCGCATCCCCAACGTGCGACCGGTGGGCGGCGTACACTCGCCAATTGCCATCACCCGCATGGCGGTGGAAGATGCCTACGGGGCCAAGGAATGGCGCGAGACCACCAAGAACGGCGACGAAATCGCCTACCGCACCAGCAAACTCACGCGCTCCAACTGCCGGGCAGTGGCCGAGTTCACCTTCCAGTATGCCGAAAAGGTCGGGGCGCGCGTCTTTGGCGGCCCAAAGTACACCGTCAGCCCGGTCTATGAAGGCATCTTCAAGGAAGAGCTGGATGCGGCCGCCGAGCGCCACCCGCATGTGGCCTACCAGCCGATGCTGATTGACGCCACCCTGGCCCTGCTGCTGCAAACCGGCGGCGAGCCGCTGGTCATCCCGGCCCTGAACCGCGACGGCGACCTGCTCTCGGACATGATTTTGCAGATGTTCGGCTCGATTGCCGGGTCGGAGAGCCTGGTGCTGGGCTTTGAGGCCGATGGTCTGCATGTGCAGACCGTGATGGCCGAAGCGCCGCACGGCACCGCCCCGCTGCTGGAGGGCAAGAACATCGCCAACCCGATGGCCATGATTCTGGCCGGGGCGGCGCTGCTCTCCTACGATGGCAGCCGCAAAGCCGAGCAGGCCTCACGCGCCATTTATGAATGCGTCTTTGAAGCCCTGTATGACAACCACGCCACCACCGACCTCGGCGGGCGCGACACCACCACCGAATTCACGGATGAAGTCCTCCGCCGCGTGACCAAGAAGCTGGAGGTCTGGTCGGCCCTGTCCTAGCCCGATGCCGAACCTGCCTGCCCTGCACCTGCTAAAAAAAACCGGGGGGCTGTGGCTGGCTGCCCTGTACTTGGCGGGCTGTACCGCCGCGCCGCTTGCGCCCCCGCCCAGCCCCACCGCCGAACCGCCGAGCGCCACCGCCACTATTCCAGAACCGAGCCCGGCCGCCAGCGACACCCCCGCTCTAACTGAAACGCCCGAACCCAGCCACACGCCGCCCGCTTCACCCGAACACGCTGACACCCTAACGCCGGAAGCCACCGCCAGCGCCCCGCAGGAATTTGCCACTCTGGCGGCCACCGAAGCGCCGCCGCCGGTCGCCACCCACCCCAGCATCCCGGATGCCGCCATTCGGATTCTGCGGCCAGGCAACCTCTCGCGCATCGCCACGCCGCTGCGGCTGGTGGTGGATGTGCCGCCCGGCCCGGATGGCAAGGTGCAGGTGGACCTGGTAGGCGAAGATGGCCGCCTGCTGGGGCGCAAGATTGTGTACCTGGCCGTGCCGCCCGGCACCGACCGCAATACGATGGTGCTGGACTTTGACTTTGAAGTGCGCGGTGTGGCTGAAACCGGCCGGATTGAAATCAGCGTGCTGGATGAATATGGCCGCCTCAAGCACTTTGCTTCCAATGACCTGATATTGCTGGCGGTCGGCCGGTCTGAAATCCGGTTCCCGACCACCCAGAGCGAACGCCTGTACATTGAGCAGCCCGCCAACCCGAGCGCCGTCTCGGGCGGGGCGCTGGTGGTCAGCGGGCAGGTGCGCGACCTCGGCGACCAGCCGCTGGTGCTGGAACTGGTGAGCGAGGAGGGCAAAATCATCGCCACCGGCCTGGCGGCGGTGGATGCGGCCGAGCCCGGCCAGTATGCCTTGTTTGTGGGGGGGCTGAATTACACCGTCAGCGAGCCGACCTGGGTGCGCCTGCTGGTGCGGGCGCGCGGTTTGCGCATCCCCGGCAATGCCTATGTTTCGAGCGTGGTGGTGTTGTTAAACCCGTAATGGGCAATTGGAAAATCGTAACTGGTAACTGCTAATTGCTCTGTTGCAGACATCTTTCACCTCAACTTTTGTCATCCCGAGCGCAGCGAGGGATCGCGGCCACCACCCTTCTTTCAGACCGGCTCACTGGAAAACAATC
>CAZEQN010000190.1:4133-4966 GCA_964514335.1 uncultured Anaerolineaceae bacterium | reverse complement strand
AACACAAGGGCGGCCATCCGGCCGCCCCCGCAAAGCGCATCAGGGTTTTTTCTTTTGTGTGGCTCTGGCGTTTTCAGCGGCTTCAATCTCGGCCCGGCGGGCTTTGACCATTTTCTTAATTAGCGCGACGGGCACAGGTTTATCCAGCGGGAACTGAATTGTGCCTTTGGAGGTTGTCTGCCCTTTGAGGGCCTTGGCATTGGCGGCAATGATGGCCCCGCTGGCAGCGTAATAGCCGTAGTGATTTTTCCAGGCGCTGTAATAAGCCAGCGGCTTGCCGCGATATTTGTAGCCCGGCAGGCCATAGCCAAAGAACTCCACCGCTTCTGGCACCGCGGCGAGAATGGTGGCGCGCATCGTCTGCATCCAGGTACGCCGTTCGGGAGGTAAGTCGGCCAGGATTTTCTCAATCGCGGCAACGTGTTCCGGCAGGGGTTTGGGCTGGGGTTTCGACAACGGGGCCTCGGGTTAGCGCTTCTTCTTGCCCGTGTAGGGCGGGGCAGTGAGGGCGTAGATGGTACACAGGCGGGTATCCAGCAGACGCGCCCGGATGCGGGCATCCATTTCTTCGAGCGAATCACTGGTGGAAATCACGGTCGGCAACTGGGCATTGTAACGATGGTTGAAGAGTTGGTAGAGCTTTTCACGCACCCAGGGGGTCATGCTCTGGGTGCCGAGGTCATCGAGGATGAGCAAGGGCGTAGCGCGGATTTCTTCAAAACGGCGGTCGTAGGTGGTGGCGCTGTTAGGGCTGAAGGTGGCGCGCAGATGGTAGAGAAAGTCCGGCACCATCACGAACAGGGGCGGTGTGCCGAGGCTGGCACGGTAATTGG
>CAZEQN010000190.1:0-4123 GCA_964514335.1 uncultured Anaerolineaceae bacterium | reverse complement strand
GATGGCGGCAGCGAGATGGGTTTTGCCGCTGCCATAACCGCCGGTGAAGACCAGCCAGCCTTTGGGCTGTTTGGCATATTTCTCGGCGGCCTTGAAGACCTTCTCCAGATTCTTGAGGTCATCGGCGGGCAGGTGTTCATCCTTGCGCAGGTCAAATGACTCAAAGGTGCGGCCGCCATGCAGCGCCAGCGAGGAGAGCTCGTGGTGGCCGGTATCATCCATCGGGCGGCGGTAGTCCGGGGCGTTGATAACCACGCGGGTCACCAGTTCCGGGTCTTCGAGCCGCGAGCGGATGCGGCCCTCAATTTCATTCAGCGAAAGGTTGGTGGTTACGACAGTCGGCAGGCGGTTGATGTAGCGGTGGTTGATAATCTGGAACAGTTTTTCCTGGGCCCAGGCGGTGGCATTCTGGGTGCCGAAGTCGTCCAGAATGAGCAACGGGGACTGGCGGATGTGCTCAAAGCGCTCTTCAAAAGTGCTGTCCGGGTCACTGTAGGCAAAGCGCAGGCTATCCAGCAGGTCTGGCACGGTGATGAAGATCGGCTGGATTTCAAACTGGAGGGCGAAGTTGGCGATGGCGGCCGCCAGGTGGGTTTTCCCGCAGCCGTACTTGCCCTGCAACAGCAGCCAGCCCTGCTGGCGTTGGGCAAACTGCTGGGCCTGGTTGAAGGCCAACTCGAGCGATTCAATTTGCATTTCGCCGAGGCCAATGCGGCCGCGCGACTCAAAATTCTCAAAGGTCAAATTTTTGAGTTGGTTAAGCTGACTGATGGCGTACAGCCGCTGGCGATTGAAGCGGCTGACTTCTTCGCGGCGGCATTCGCATACCAGCAGTTTGCCGAAGTCCGGATGGCTGACCGGCACTTCGGGGCGCAGGTAGCCGAGGCCGGCGCAGTGGGGGCAGTTCGGGTCGCCAGCCAGGCCAGCGGCACGCGCGTCAGCGTTCGATGAAGTCGGAGAATTCGCCTTCTGTGTATTTTTTGCGGTCCGCTTCAGTGCGTCCTCGATCGGTTCGGTCATCGCGTCCTTCTCTCTGCCAACGTTCCAGAATGGCTTCAATATAGCGCCACTTGCGCACATTATTTTCTACGGCAATCCGCACGGCATCTTCCAGCCACAGGGCGGGGTAGGCCTGTTCAGCCGCTTTGAGAGCATCCGCCAGCATGGGGGTCAGTGCGCCAATGTGCTGCTCGTACAGACGGTAAATGTTGGGGCGTTGCAGGTCCAGCCCGATGGGGACGGTAGGCTGGTCGGCCGGGTTCCACTGGCCGCTGGCAATCGCTTCGGCGGCGGCCTGCCCGGCCGGGTCGTTGAGCAGGTAGTAGCCGCCCGCCAGCAGCAGGCTGCCACGCGCCACGGCTTTGGCCAGGGCAGTTTCAAGGCCGGCCAGATTCTCCAACGCGGCCAGCAGGGTGGCGTCTTCGGACAGTTCGGCCAGCGAAACGGCCCTGTATTGGCCTTCCATGCCCGCCATGCGCCAGAAAAAATAAAGCGTAAGCTTAAATTCGTTCAGGTCGTCAATGAGCGGCAGCAGGCGGGTAAACAGGTCTTCGGGGATGGAGGTAGGCCGCCCGCTATCTGAAAACCCATTGGAGGAGTGCATAGAGTCATTATAACGGAACTGCCGAATGGAGAAGTTACAGAGTGAAGGTGAGAGATTTGGTACTTGAAACCGCAGCAGGCTTCAGCCCGCTGTCTGCATGTGCCAGGGCCAGCGATTGCCCACTCGCTGGCCCTGAAGTACCGGATGAAACGGCTTTCCTACTTAAGTTCCATAACAGCCCGCAATGACGCTCGTTTGAGCCAGTAGAAACTCACGAAGGAGGATTGATAATGAATATCGTGGAATTGCTGATTTATCTGGGGGTGGCGGGCCTGGCGGGCGCGCTGGGGCAGGCGATTGCAGGTTACTCGCGCGGGGGCTGTCTGGTGGCGGTGGTGGTCGGCTACATCGGGGCGCTGTTCGGTACCTGGCTGGCGCGTTCGCTGGGTTTGCCGAACTGGCTAAGCATCAGCGTGGGCGGCACGGCCTTTCCGTTCCTGTGGGCGGTCATCGGCTCGGCGTTGTTTGTGGCGCTCATCAGCATCCTGGCGCGCGGGCGGCTCTAAGCATGCGCGCCGGACTGAAAGCCCTGTTGGTCGGGGCGCTGGCGCTGGGTCTGCTGGCTGGCTGTGCGGGCGGAGGCGCCGGGCTGGACCTGGGCCTGGGTGTTGACCTTGGTGGAGAGCAGCCGCCCCCGGAAAACGAGAATGGCACAACTGCCCAGAGGATCGGCCAGACTGAAATCCTGTGGTTGATGGTGGCGCTGATAGCCCTGTTGACTGGTGCAGTTTTAGGCCGCCGCAAACGCCGCTGACTTGGAACACTTAACCAAAACTGCCGGGTGCACAGTATCGAGGTCAGGGCGCAGCATGCTGCGCCCCTACAAAAACCCGGCTGGTCGGAGAAATTCCAGAACGCAACCATGTTTTGTGAGCGGCACCTCACCACCCGAAAGGAGTTCCGATGACTGACTTTACTCCCCCCCACCCCGAGCCGCTGCAACCGGAAGCGTCTGGCGCGGCCCGCCAGGTACGAGTGGTGGAAAACAGGTCCACCAGCCAAAAACTCGCCAAGGTCTCGCGGGGCGTGTGGATGGTGACGATGGCGACCCAATTCCTGCTGCTCTTTCGCTTTCTGCTGCGGTTGCTGGAAGCCAACCCGGGCAACCCCTTCGCCCGACTGATTTTCAGCCTGTCCGACGCGGTGCTGATACCCTTCCGCAATCTGGTACGCAACCCGGAACTGGGCGGGATTGTGCTGGATGCCGAAGCCATCATCGCTGCCCTTGCGTACCTGGTACTCGCCTGGCTGGTGGTCGAGGCGTTATGGGTGCTGTTTTACGGCCAGCGTCGCAAAGTGGTGATTGAAGAAAAGCGCAACACCTAAGAAAGCAGAGTGACAAAAACAAGCGCGCCTGCCAGATGCGGGCGCGCTTGTTTTAATGTATGCGTGCTACCTGCCCATCGGCTCAAAGCCTTCGCCGAGGGCTTCATAGGCCTGGCCGATGACCACAAAGGCGGCCGGGTCGGCATCTGCGACGATGACTTTGAGGCGCTCGACTTCGGCGCGGCTGACGACGCAATACAATACCGCCCGCGCCGCGCCAGTATATACGCCCTGGCCGTCCATGCGGGTGAGGCCGCGCTGCAATTCGTGCAGAATACCCTGACTGACGGCCTCCGGCTGGCCGGTGATGATGAAAGCCGTGCGCACCACTCGCGAACCCTGTAACACGGTTTCAGCCGTCAAGCCGCTGATGTACAACATGGCAACGGCGTAGAGGGCATTCTCCCAGCCAAAGACCAGCCCGGCCATGAACATGACCAGCGCATCGGTGAGCATATAGGTCTGTGAAATCGGGATGCCGCGATAGTGGGCGATGATGCGGGCGAGGATATCGGTGCCACCGCTGGTGCCGCGGCCGCGGTAGATGAGGCCCGCGCCAATACCGCCAACCGCCCCGCCGTAGAGGGCATTGAGGAGCAGGTCTTCGGTGATGCCGAGTGGAATATACGGTTCAAGCAGGTCAATCCCCGCGGTGTAGATGAGCAGGGCCAGGGCGGTGCGATAGGCGAAGCGCGGCCCGCCGAGGTAGCGCCAGCCAAGGGCAAACAGCGGGATATTGCCGACCAGAATCATCAGACCGACCGGCCAGCCATTGAAATGGTTGATAAGCTGCGAAAGGCCGCTGACGCCGCCGGCCACCAGGCCCGCCGGGATGAGAAAGAGGCGCATGGAGGCGGCGCTGATGAGCGCGCCGACAAAGATGTAGAGCGTGTCGCGAATCAGGCGGCGGGTGATGACGCGGCGCAAGCGTACTGTCAGGGTGTTCAATGGGCCTCGCTTTAGCGTGAGGTGGAGGGCGCGGCTATCTCGGTTTGCCACAGTAGGCTTAAGCCCACTGTCTGAACCACTCCCAGGATAGCGAATTATAGCGCACTGAAACAGCCGTTATAATTACGCCAGCCAGTGGCCGGGCACAATTGCCGGGCCATCACCATCCCTCTCATAGACCGAGATTTGTTCGCATGGCGAAACCCATCCTGCTTGTTACTGATGATGAACCCCAGGTGCTGAACG
>CAZEQN010000189.1:0-5039 GCA_964514335.1 uncultured Anaerolineaceae bacterium | reverse complement strand
ATGATTGGTTGGCTCATCCAGAATCAGCACATCCGGGTTTTCCAGCAAGAGCCGCGCCAGCAACGCCCGCGTCCGTTGCCCGCCAGATAACTTCGGCAGCGGCAGGTCATACTCACCTTCGCTGAACCCCAGCCCGGTCAGCGCCTGACGAATACGGGTTTCATAAGTGTAACCACCGCCATGTTCAAATGCATGCTGGAGATGCCCATAACGCGCCAGCAGATCTTCATCCGCCGGGTTATCTGCGATTTCCTGCGCCAGCCGTACCAATTCGCCCTCCTGCGCTTTCAGGCGTGCCACGCCCTCCATGCACTCATCCCACAGTGAGTGGTCAGCCGTGAAACGAGCCTCCTGCGGCAAATAGCCCAACCGCGCCCCGCGCGCCAGGCTTACCTGACCCTCCGTGGCGCCTTCTTCACCCGCCAGTATCCGCAGCAAGGTTGTCTTTCCAATCCCATTCGGCCCGACAATCGCCACCCGGCCGCGGGCAGGCAAATCAAAGCCAATACCCGAGAAAATCACCTCCGGGCCATGTGCCTTGGTTAAATTATTGGCGTGCAGTACACCCATCACAAACCTTCCAGTATTCACCTGTATCCGACCAGAGCAATACCAAAGTATGAATTCCTGGCAGCCTCTGGCAACCCCGTATTCTATCGCAGTTGTGCATGCTATAATTGACCTTTGCGAGCAACCGCTACCTTCAGCAGTTGCCGCACAAAAAAATGAGCGAAATAGACAACACGCAACCCTCTCTTCCCCCTTCCCCACGGCGTAAATCTCGCAGGCGATCCCTCCTGAGCCTGCCCACCGGACCCGCGCGTTGGATTGCCATCGCATTTCTGCTTTTCGGTCTGGTGACCGCCGTCCTCGCTTTCCAACTGGTTCGGGAACTCACCCGCACCTGGTCTGTCACCACCGACCTGCCCGGCATTGCCATTAGCGGTGGCCAACCAGTCGTGGGCCCGGATGGGGTCCCCGTTGGTGAGACCCTGCCCCCTTCTGCCGAATTTGAAGCCCGCCCCTGGGATGGCGCCAGCCGCGTCACCATGCTCGTCATGGGCCTGGACCTGCGCGATTGGGAAGCCAACCAGGGCGCGCCCCGCACCGACACGATGATGCTGCTCACAATTGACCCAGCCAGCAAAACCGCCGGAATGTTAAGCGTGCCGCGCGACCTGTGGGTGGATATCCCCGGCTTCGGCCACAATAAAATTAACGCCGCGTACCAGTTGGGCGAAGGCTCCAACCTCCCCGGTGGCGGCCCGGGCCTTGCGGTGCAGACCGTCGAAGAATTCCTCGGCATCGAAATCAACTACTATGCCGTCGTGGATTTCAACGCCTTTGTTACCTTTATTGACTTAATTGGCGGTTTGGAAATTGATGTCCATGAAAGAATTCGCGTGGACATTATCGGCAAGGACAAATCGATTCTGATTCGCGAAGGTCGTCAGGTACTGCCCGGTGAGTGGGCATTGGCTTATGCCCGCGCCCGCAACAGTGAAAATGGCGACTTTGACCGCGCCATGCGCCAGCAATTGGTGATTATCGCCATGCGCAACCGCATCCTCGAATATTCAACCGAGCTGGTTTTCCAAAAAGGACCTGAAATTTGGAACACCATTATCTCCGGGGTAAAAACCAACATCACCTTCAACGAAGCCGTGCGCCTGGGCCTGCTGGGCATGCAAATTGACTTAAGCCAGATTAAACGCGGCGTGATTGCCCCGCCGGATATGGTCACCTTTGACACCTCTCCGGATGGCCTGCAAATCCTCAAACCCATTACACAGAACATTCGCATCCTGCGCGACGAAATTTTTACTTCCAGCGCGCTGGTTGGGCCTGGGGCAGTTGGCGCAGACCCGGCCGAGCTGATGGTGGCTGAAGCCGCTACCGTTGCCATTTACAACGGCAGCGGCACCCCCGGCTTGGCGGGCGACACCCAGACCTACCTGCAATCCCTCGGCCTGACCATTACCGAGGCAGGCAATGGCGACCCCACAACGTACACCACCATCATTGACTACAGTGGCAAACCCTATACAGTTCAGTATCTCGTCACCCTGATGAATATTCAGAAAACCCGCATCTTTAACCGCTTTGACCCAAACAGCACTGTAGATATTGAAATCATCCTGGGCGGAGACTGGCGAATCCCGTAATCCACTAACCATACGCAAAGACCAAAAACGGCCCGCATCTGCGGGTCGTTTTCATGCCGCCCGGTATAATCCAGCCATGGATTCTCTCACCGGTTCTGTCGAGCGCATCACATTTTATAACGACGAGAACGGCTATACCGTCTTACGTCTCGCGCCCGACCGGGCGGGTTTGCCCGCCGCCGGCCGAGATGGTCTTATTACAGTCATCGGCAACCTGCCCGAACTGGCCCTCGGCGAGCATCTTAAACTGGAAGGCGAGTGGACCCAGCACCCCAAACACGGTGCCCAATTCAACGCCCAGCGCATCGAGCAAACCCGCCCGGCAACCATTGAAGGCCTGCGCCGCTACCTGGCCTCCGGCCTGCTGCGCGGCATCGGCCCCAAGCTGGCGGAACGCATTGTGGAACGCTTTGGCGCCGATACGCTGGATATCATCGAGAAACAGCCCCAGCGTCTGCGCGAAGTCGCGGACATTGGCCCCAAGCGCAGCAAGCTCATCCTGGCCGCTTGGGAAGAGCAAAAGCAGGTCAAGGAAATCATGCTCTTCCTGCACGCCCACGGCGTAAGCACCAACCTCGCCATCAAGATTTACAAACAATACGGCGATAAGGCCCTCGCCATCGTGCAGGAGAACCCCTATCAACTGGCACGCGATATCTACGGTGTGGGCTTCATCACGGCCGACAAAATCGCCCGCGCCCTCGGCCTGCCCACTGACCACCCCACCCGCATTGAAGCTGGGGTGATGTATCTCCTTGAAGAACAATCCAATGAAGGTCACACCTTCCTGCCGCGGCTCACTCTCATCGAAAAATGCGCCGCTCTCCTCGGTGTGCCGGACACACTGATTGAACCCGCCTTCGCCAGCCTGCACGCCGCCGAACTGGTAATGCCCGCCCGCATCCCCCTGCCGGATGACCCCACCCCCGCCGCGGACAACGTGCTTTACCTCACCCGCTTCTATTATGCCGAATTGGGTGTAGCCAACCGCCTCACCGAACTTGCCGCCGCCCTGCCCGGCCGCCTGACAGACATCCCGGCCCTCTTTACCCCCATCACCGCCGAACTCTCGGCCGAGCAACAGGCCGCCATCCATACGGCCCTCGCCCAACCCGTCAGCATCCTCACCGGCGGCCCCGGCACCGGCAAGACCACCGCCCTCAAAGCCTTAATCGCCGCCGTAGAAGGCGCCGGCAAGCGCTATGCCCTCGTTTCCCCCACCGGGCGGGCTTCCAAGCGCCTGTCAGAAGCAACCGGCCGCCCGGCCAGCACCATCCACCGCCTGCTCGATTTTTCGCCCACCCGTGGCTTCATCTACAATGCCGAGAACCCCCTGCCGCTTGACCTGCTGGTGGTGGATGAAGTCTCCATGCTGGATATCCTGCTGGCCAACAGCCTGTTCAAAGCCATCGAACCAGGCACCCACATCCTGCTGGTCGGCGATGTCGACCAGCTGCCCTCGGTGGGCGCGGGCGATGTCCTCCGTGACCTGATTGACAGCCAGCACATCCCCATCACCCGCCTGCAGGCCATCTTCCGGCAGGCCGCCGATTCGCACATCATCCTGAATGCTCATCGCATCAATCAGGGCCAGCCGCCCGAATTCCCAAAAGATGGCCAGGATTTCTTTCGCTTCCCGGCCGATACCCCGGAGCAGGCCGCCGACTGGGTGGTGAAGCTGGTCACCGAGCGTATCCCGGAACGCTTTCAGCTCGACCCCCTGACCGAAATCCAGGTACTGGCCCCTATGTACCGCGGCCCGGCTGGCATCACCCTGCTCAATGAACGCCTGCAAACCGCCCTCAACCCCGGCTCGGCCATCAAACCGGAACGCCGCCTCTTTGGTACGCTCTTCCGCAAGGGCGATAAAGTGATGCAAACGCGCAACGACTATGACAAACAGGTCTTCAATGGCGACATAGGCCGCCTGCGCGACATTTCAACCGAGGACCATCTGCTGGTGGTGGATTTTGAAGGGCGCGGCGTGGAGTACGCTTACAACGAGGCCGACCAGTTGGTGCTGGCCTACGCCGTTTCCGTGCATAAAGCCCAGGGGTCGGAGTTCCCGGCCGTCGTGCTGCCCCTGCTCACCCAGCACTACCTGATGTTGCAGCGCAACCTGTTGTACACCGCCATCACCCGGGCGCGCCGCCTGTGTGTGCTGGTCAGCAACCCCAAAACGCTGGCGATTGCCGTCAAAAACAATCCGGTCGCCAACCGCTGGACGGGGCTGGATTGGCGCTTAAGCCAGCCGCGCTGACCCTACGGCTGGCGGAAGTTCACCTGCCAAGAGCCAAGATAAGTGCTGCCATCGCTGGCGGCCGGGCAGTCCCCGGCGGGCGTCAGGCCATTTACTGGCTCGCCGCCTTCGGCCAGCGTCAGCGAGTAAGTCACTCCCAAACTCATTTCATAATCCGCATACCCCAGCCCAAATTCCGGTTTCAAGCCGGTATAGAACGTTTCCTGACCCGTATCCCAGCGCACTTGAATCCCCACCCCCGGCACCGGGTTGCCGCCCGCATCCACCACCACCACCTGAATTCGGGGCCGGCTAATCGCCGGGTCGCACACCAGCGCAAAGTCCTGCAATGCAAACGGCGCGCCCTGGGTGGGCGTGGGTGTATGCGAGGGTGTCGGAGTTGCCGTGCGCGTCGGGCGTTCGGTCGGGTTGCCGTCCGGCGTGGCGCTGGCGGCCCCTTCTACCGTCGGCGTAGGCGTTGAGGAAATCGCTGCTGTGGCAGTCGGCGTTTCTGCCCCTTCCGGCGTGGCGGTTTCCGCCGAGATACCCGTTGGCGTATCCTCCAGCGTTAATACCCCGCCGCTTTCAATCGCCCCCGCCAGCAGACCCAGCGCCCGGGCCGTGCCCGCCGGGCC
>CAZEQN010000188.1:3452-5069 GCA_964514335.1 uncultured Anaerolineaceae bacterium | reverse complement strand
GCACGGTGGAGTATTTCCGCATTCCGCGCAACGTGCTGACCATCTGCCTGGGCAAGAGCACCTACGCCCGCTGCGGCCTGATTGTGAATGTGACGCCCTTTGAACCGGAGTGGGAGGGCTATGTCACCCTCGAAATCAGCAACACCACCCCGCTGCCGGCCAAAATTTACGCCAACGAAGGGCTGGCCCAGGTACTGTTCTTTGAAGCCGACGAAGAGTGCGAAATCAGTTACGCTGATAAAAAGGGCAAGTACCAGAAGCAACAGAGCATCGTGTTGCCCAAGTTGTAAAACGGCACAGTACCCGACGTTCAAACAAAGCAGGCTCGCTGGGTAGCGGGTCTGTTTTTATTTAGAGATTGGTTATCTGTGCGCCCTCGGCGCTGGTATGCAAAATCCGGAGGCTGGCGGTCAACCCGGCGGCGGTAAAAGCGGCTTGCATCGCCGCTCCCACCCCTTGCGGGTCATCGGCGGGGAAGGCAATCAGGCTCGGGCCAGCCCCGGAGAGCGCGGCGGGCGCGCCGAGTGCATTGGCCGCCGCCAGCGCTTCCGCCGCCCCCGGAATAAGCGGCAGGCGGTAGGGCTGGTGCAGGGCATCCCCCAGCACTTCGGCCAGCAGGGCGCGGTCGGCGCTGCGCAGGGCCTCCACCACCAGCGCCGCCCGCCCGATGTTTCCAATCGCGTCGGCGCGCGCCACACGCTCCGGCAGGGCGGCGCGGGCCTTTTTTGTGGGCAGGTGGAACTCCGGCGTGACCACCACGACGAGCAGGTCGGGCGCGGCCACCCGCCGAAAGAGCCAGCCGCGGCGGCCTTCAGCCACAATCGTCAGGCCGCCCAGCGCCGCCGGGGCGGCGTTATCGGCATGGCCTTCCAGTTCGGCGGCCAGCGCAATCACCTGCGCCCGGTCAAACACTCCGTTCAGCAGGTGGTTGGCGACCAGGATGCCGGTGAGTACGGCGGCGGCGCTGCTGCCCAGCCCGGCCCCCAGCGGGATGCGGTTCAGGCAGCGGATGTGCAGGCCGGCCGGCGGGCTCTGGCGGGCGGCGCGCAACGTATGGATGAGGGCGGTGTAGATGAGGTTTTTCTGGCTGGCGGGCAGGCGGTCCGCGCCCTCGCCTTCCACCTCCAGCCGGAAGCGCGGCCCACCGCTGGTAAATTCGGTTTCGTTCCACAGGTTCAGCGCCAGGCCGAGCGTGTCAAACCCCGGGCCGAGGTTGGCGCTGCTGGCGGGCACACTCACACGAAACGGGCGCATTCAGACTGTGTGGGGTTCTTCGGTGGCAATCAGCTCGCCGTCTTTATCCCGGTATTCAATCCACACCTGTACGCCGCCGGGGGTGCGTTTCACATGCACAATCCCCACATTAATCTGCCAGATGGGCGCAATCAGGTTGGTCAGTTTGTAGAGCAGGCGGCCGTGGTAGGTTATCTGGTCGCCGGCTACCCGCCGCACATTGGATTTGAAATACAGGTAAGAGAGCGCCTGAAAGGGCCGGTAAAGCAGGCGGCTGATGAGCGCCGCCCCCAGCGGCCGGGCCGGGGCATCGCGGCGCAGCAGCTTCGCCAGCGCCCGCCGGATGCTCTCGCCCAGCAGGCCGCCCACCAGCATCCCCAGCAG
>CAZEQN010000188.1:0-3442 GCA_964514335.1 uncultured Anaerolineaceae bacterium | reverse complement strand
CGCCAACGGGCGGATGAAGCCGGGCAAAATCACCGCTTCCAGAAAGGCAATCCACAGCCCGGCCACCGCCCCCAGCGAGCCGCCCACCAGCGCCCCGGCCAGCGCATTCAGCACCGGTGGGGTGTCTTTGGGCAGGATTTCATAGGTCTGGGCCAGCGGCGAAGCGGTATAGGAATAGACCGGCGGCCCCTTTTCAGCGGCGTCAAAACGGATGCTCTGCCCGATGTGGACATCGCCGCTCAAGACATGCACGCCGGTAATGTTGTGCTGCTGGATGAAACGAAAGACCTCGCCGCGCTCCTGGCGGTAGCCCGGCCACTGGTCGCCGAGGCTGATGTGATGCAGGCGCAGCATCCACTCCGGAATCGCCATGTAAGTCAGCGGTACCGAAGACACGATGAACTTGGCCGAGTAGCGCTGGTTGTTGGTTTCCAGCCAGTTAAACAGGGCGGTGCGCTGGTCGTTGGAGAGCAGGGTCGGGAAGGGTACGGCCCTGGGGTTGCGCAGGGTGCGGCAGTCCAGCACGAAGAAGCCGACATCCCCGACTTCAAACGAATAGTAATACTGGGGGTGCGCCCCGGCATGGCGTCTGACAAAGTCCGGGTTGTGGCTGTCCTGGTATTCGCGATACACCTGGCAGGCGGCGCGGAACAGGTCGCTGTCGCTGCGCTCGGCGGGGATGTTGCCCCAGTTATCCCAGAATTCATGGTCGTCAAAAATCATGTAGGAAGGCATATTGGCCATGAATTGCCGGAAATTCGGCCATTGCCAGGTGTAGCGGTAGGCCTCGCGGAACAGGCTGGTCAGGTCGCCGACCGGCGGGCTGGTTTCGAGGGTGGCGCGTACTTCGTCATAGTAGGCATCCACATACACGTTGTCGCCAATCATCAGAAACAGGCGCAGGTCGAGCGCCTCGGCATGCTTGCTTAGACCGGCAAAAATCTCATCCCCATAGCTCCAGGGGATAAAGCACGAGCCAAAGGCAAACGAGAACGAATCCAGCGCCTTGCCAGCCGCCGGAAAAGTCCGGAAGGAGGGGAAGCCTTCGCCCTGGCCGTCCGGGTAGGCCGGCTGGCCGTTAATCAGGGCGGCGTAATAATAGCGGGTATCGGGTTGCAGGTTATCCAGCGCCACCACGCCCGTGCCATCCTCGCTCATCAGCAGGTTGGCGCTGGCGCGCTGGGTCGGGCTGAAAGGCAGGCGGGTGGGGTCGGTGGCGGCCACGATTTCCAGCGTGCAGTCGTCGCGGCTGCGAGCCCAGAGGCGGGCGCTGCTGTCCGTGACGGCGCCGACCAGCGGGCCGTGAGTGAGGTACTTGGAAGTTGCCATCAATCTCCGTTATGCGCCGGGCGCGCATCCCAATGGGTGGAGGTTGGCAATAAGATTTGGGGCCTGCGCGCCTCCATCTTCATTATACTCAAACGAGGCCGTGGCGGAGGGCACGGCAAGGATGGGATTGTTCACACATCATCCTTTTTGGCCTTCGGATTGCAAAAATCAAAGCCAGTTATGAAATATCTTTAATAGATTATTAGAAAACTCAATAAACTCATTGACAGAAATTAATATTTTTGTATAATTTTCATAAATTCGTGACGATATTTTAGATAATTTCAAGTTCGCCTTGAATTTCTTGAGGAGATTGACATGACTGAAGCACAGAAGAAAATGCGCACCTTTTACACCGTCTGGTTTGGCCAGTTCGTTTCCACGCTGGGCTCGGGCCTGACCGGTTTTGCCCTCGGCGTGTGGCTGTACCAGGACACCCGCTCGGTGGCCTTGTTCGCCTTGAGCATCCTGGCCTTCATGCTGCCGGGCGTGTTCTTTTCGCCCATCGCCGGGGCGCTGGTGGACCGCTTCCCGCGCCGCCGGATGATGATCTTGAGCGATACCGGCGCTGGCTTGAGCACCCTGTTTGTGCTGGTCATGCTGCTGACCGGCGACCTCCAGCCCTGGCATGTCATCGTCGCCAATTTCTTTAACTCGCTCTTCAATACTTTCCAGTGGCCGGCTTACTCGGCGGCCACCACCATGCTGGTGCCGCAGGAACAGCTCGGCCGCGCCAGCGGCATGGTGCAGATTGGCGAGGCCCTCGGCCAGGTCATTTCCCCCGCGCTGGCGGGCGCGATTTTCTTCGTCTGGGGGCTCGAAGGCGTGGTGCTGATTGACTTCATCACTTTTGGCGTCGCCCTCCTGACGTTATTCATCGTGCGCATACCGGAGCCGGTCAAAAAGACCGACGCCAATGCCGCCAAACCCTCGCTGCTGGCCGAAATCCGCTTTGGCTGGGATTACATTCTGGCGCGCAAGGGCCTGTTCTACCTGTTGATGTTCTTTGCCGTCAGTAACCTGATTACGGGCTTTATGAACCCGCTGATGCTGCCGATGCTGCTGGAGATTGCCACCGCCGACCAGGTGGGTGTGGCGGCCAGTATTGTGGGGGTGGGCATGCTGGTGGGTACGCTGGTGATGAGCGCCTGGGGCGGCCCCAAGCGGCGCGTCTTTGGCGTGCTCGGTTTCAGCCTGATGGCCGGGGCGGCCCTGGCGATGCTGGGGATTGTGCCTTCCCTCACCTGGGTGACGGTGTGTGCCTTCCTGATGATGAGCGTCATTCCAATTATCGGCGGTAGCAGCCAGGCGCTCTGGCAGGCCAAGACCGACCCGGACGTACAGGGGCGGGTATTTTCCGTGCGGCGGATGCTGGCCCAGTTCACCGCCCCGATTGCGGTGCTGCTGGCCGGCCCGCTGGTGGATGGCGTTTTCCAGCCGGCCATGAATGAAGGCGGCGCGCTGGCCAGCACGCTCGGCCAGTGGATTGGCACCGGCCCCGGCCGGGGCGTGGCGGCCCTGTTCCTGGTGCTGGGCCTGCTGCAAATTCTGGTGGCGGCGCTGGCCTTTGCCAACCCGCGCCTGCGCCGGGTGGATTTGGAAATCCCGAATGTGGAAGTCAAGGCCCGCCCGGAAGATGCCCCGGCGGCCGAAGAAGAACTGGCGGCCGCGCCCGATTCGCCGTTTTCCCGCTTTTCTCCACCACAACCTCGCCGCGCCGGGGGGTTGGGGGGCAACCTCCCGCCGGCGCGACGCGCCCAGCTTTCTATAAGAGACTTTTTATGAAGTCCTTGAAATAGATTTATTTTGGTAGGGGCGACCCTTCGACTACGCTCAGGCCAAGCCTGCAGGTCGCCCCTACGCGTCAAACTCACTCAAATTTCACAATCAAAGACACGAATTTAGATAGCTTATAGAAGTTGCTCTGTTGCAATTACCTTTCAACATAATTTTTTGTCATCCCGAGCGTAGCGAGGGATCGCGGCCAACCCCCTTCTTTCAGATCAGCTTACTGGAAAACAATCCCGACTCGCGACCCTTCGCTGGCAAACGCCAAAGGCGTTTGCTTAAGAGTTGGGCTTCGCCCAACTCCATTCGCTCAGGGTGACAAGGG
>CAZEQN010000187.1:0-5079 GCA_964514335.1 uncultured Anaerolineaceae bacterium | reverse complement strand
TGATGCACTGGGCCGAGCAGAAATACAAACCCCATGACCAGATTCGGGATGAGTACCTGCAAATCCAGAAAGACTATTTGAGCGGGGAATTCCCGCCGGACATCCTGGAAGAATTGCAAGGTATTTTGCAAAGAACTGGAAAAAAGCCATTAATCGTGCGTTCTTCCAGCCTGCTGGAAGATAACTTCGGCACCTCGTTTGCCGGCAAGTACGACTCGGTTTTCTGCCCCAATCAGGGCACGCCGGAAGAGAACCTCAAGGAATTCACCAAAGCCATTGCGGCCGTGTATGCCTCGGCTCTCAAGCCAGATGCGCTGCTCTACCGCCGCCGCAAAGACCTGCTGGACTACGACGAGCGGATTGCAGTCCTGATTCAGGAAGTGGAAGGCGACACCCAGGGCGATTATTACTTCCCGCAGGCGGCCGGGGTGGCCTTCAGCCGCAACCTGTACCGCTGGTCGCCCCAGATTGACCGCAACGCCGGCTTTTTACGCCTCGTCTGGGGGCTGGGCACCCGGGCGGTAGACCGGGTGGGCAATGACTACCCGCGCCTGGTGGCTTTGAGCCACCCGCTGCTGCACGCCCACAGCGAGGCGCGCGCCATTGTGGGCTACTCCCAGAAATATGTAGACCTGATTGACCTGAAAGCCAACAAGTTCCGCAGCCTGCCAGCGGCCGAGGTCATCAACCCCCGCAACCCGATACTGCGCTATGTCGGCCACCTCTACCAGGATGGCTACCTCTCGCCCATTCGCAGTAATCTGGTGAAAGACAAGCACGGGGATGTGGTGATTACCTTTGATGAACTCCTGCGGCGCACGCCCTTTGCCGACCGGATGAAACGGATGCTGACGTTCCTGGAACAGCATTATGAATCGCCGGTGGATATGGAATTCACCGCCCGCATCCGCAACCCGGCCGCCGCCAGCCCGGATGTAGACATCACCATCCTGCAATGCCGGCCGCAAAGCCAGTTGCAGGAAACGCCGGTGCGCATCCCCAGCGGACTGCCCAGGAAAGACATTGTGTTTTCCACCGGGCGGGTGCTGTTGTATGGCAAGGTGAGCGATATCCGTTATGTGTTGTTCGTCTCGCCGGAAGGCTATTTCAACCTGCCGACCCCCAGCGCCCGCCACGCCTTAAGCCGGGCGATTGGGCGGCTGAATGCCCGACTGGAGGGCCAAAATTTCATTTGCGTGGGGCCGGGGCGCTGGGGCACCACCAACCCGGACCTCGGCGTACGCATCGGCTATGCCGATATTTTCCACAGCCGGGCGCTGGTGGAACTCTCCGGTAAGGGTGTGGGCAACGCGCCCGAGCCTTCTTTCGGCACCCACTTCTTTCAGGATTTAATCGAAAGCCAGATTTTCCCACTGGCGATTTACCTGGATGATGCCGATGCGGTCTTCCGGGACGACTTTTTTTACAAGACGCGCAACCGCCTGCTGGATTTTCTGCCCAACGAACAGGAACTGGTGAACTGCCTGCGCCTGATCGATGTGCGCGATTACAAAGCCGGGCGGGGGCTGGACCTGGCCATGGACGGCGAAGAAGGCCGGGCGGTGGCCTACCTGACCACCCCCGAGCCCGCCCCGGCGGTGGAGGAGACGAGATGAAAAAATTTGTGGCGGTGGCGGGTAATATCGGAGCCGGCAAGTCTACCCTGGTGCGGCTGGTGTGCGAGCGCATGGGTTGGGAGCCGTACTACGAGCCGGTGGCCGAGAACCCTTACCTCGAAGACTTCTACCGCGAGATGAACCTGTGGGCCTTTCATTCGCAGGTCTTCTTCATCACCCACCGCCTGCGCTCGCACAAGGAACTGCTGGCCCACCCGACCTCGGTGGTGCAGGACCGCACCGTGTACGAGGATGCGGAAATCTTCGCCCGCAACCTGTTCCTGCAGGGCAACATTGGCGAGCGCGATTACCAGACTTACCGCAACCTGTATCACCTGCTGGTGGAAATGCTCGACCCGCCCGACCTGGTGGTGTACCTGCGGGCCTCGGTGCCGACCCTGCAACACCGGATTGCCCAGCGCGGGCGCGACTTTGAAAGCCGCATCCCGGATGAGTATCTGGCGCGCCTGAACGCCCTGTATGAGGACTGGATCGCCAATTTCAGTCTGTGCCCGGTATTAACGATTCCATCGGATGACATCAATTTCGTGGATGTGCCCGGGCACCTGGACCTGGTGGCGCGCAAAATTGAAGAAAAGCTGACCGGACAGGAAGAAGTGACCTTTGCCCCCGAAGAGTTGCGCCCTGGGGATGCGAGGTAAGGTTCGGGCGTTTCAGTTAGACTTAACGATATTATCGGTTTCGATTGGTAGAGGAAAAAACCCATGCTCGCGACAGACGTATACGGCAGCGCCATCGCGCCGGATTTTATAAAACCCGAACCCATCCAGCACTTTCCGGCCAGCGTTTTCCCGTGGATGAACCCGATTCACTGGCTGCACTCGCACTTTGCGGTCGGCGGCTGGAGCCCGCTGCAACGCTTAAGCGGCATGCTCACGGCCCACATGACCCGCATCGCCCCGCGCAATGGCTTTACCTGGCACCCGCACCGCGGCCTGGAAATCTATACCTGGGTGCTGGAAGGCACCCTCTTTCATCAGGACACCACCGGCGGCAAGGGCGAAATTGGGCCGGGCGAATTGCAGCGCATGTTCTCCGGCGACTGGATTGAACACCAGGAACTGAACCTGACCGACGAACCGGTGCGGGTGATTCAAATCTGGTACGCGGCTGACCCGGCCCACCGCGGCCTGGAAGCCCACTACCAGCAGGCCGGGCCGGGCGAGCTGCCCGCAACCCAGGTGGGCGACGCTACCGTGTGGAACCTGATTGGCGGCGGCAGCCCGATGCAGCAGCACATGCACGGCCGCCTGACCGCCAGCCACCTGCCAGCAGGCGGCACCACCACCATAGCGCTGCCCGAAGCGGGCGAGGACCTGTTTGTGTATATTACCGATGGCGAAGGTCAGGCCACGTTTGCCGGAAACAACCCGGCGCTGGGGCAGTACGATGTGCTGCTGGCTGACCCACAGGTTACTGAACTGACCTTTTCGGCCGGAGCGCAGCCGCTGGACTGGATGTGCTTTTACCTGCCAAGCTTCATCCCGGCTGTACCTAACGAAAATTCGCTGTAACGCCAACGGCCCGGGATGGACTAATCCCAAACCCGACTGCCCGGAAAGGGCTGCCTGATGCAAACCGAAACAACCTACCAAACCTCTACTTCCGTGCGCACCGGCCTGTGGCTGGGGGCGCTGACCAGCGTGGCCGTGATTGCCGTGCTGTATGCCGGTAGCGCGCTGGCCGGCCTGCCCTTTGTGCCTTTTGATATTTTTGACTGGATGGCACGGGTTCTGCCCGGCGGCCTGATTTCATTTGTCATTCAAAGCATGGTGGCGCTGATTGGGCTCCTGAATCTCGGCGAACAACTAATGGCCATCCTGCAACTGGTGGTGGGCGGGGCGGTGTTTGGGGCGGCGCTGGCCGCCGCCAGCCGCCGCAACCGCGGGGCGCTGCCGCTGTATGGCCTGATGGGCGGGCTGGTTCTGCTGGCTGCCACACTCGCCATTAAGAGTTCGCTGGGCTTTGAGGATGCCAACCCGATGGCGGCGGTATTGTGGCTGGCGCTGGTCTTTTTGTTGTGGGGCTGGCTGCTGGGCGTGTGGCTGCAACTGGCTGGCCCGGCCCTGGCGGGGGAGGCGCACGCGGCACTGAACCGCCGCCAGTTCCTTAACCTGGCCTGGGGTGGCAGCCTGGTTACTGGCGTCGCCGCGCTGGGGCTGGGGCGGGTTTTTGGCGGCGGCCCAACCGCCACCAGCCTGCCGACCGATACGCCCGCCGCCGCGCCACCTGCCAGCAATGACCCCTATGGCGCGGCGCTCACCAACGGCCCGGCGGCCTCGCCCAGCCCGGAAGTGCTGGCGGCGCGCCCGGCCAAGGCGCCCGGCACCCGCGACGAACTGACCCACATTGACGATTTTTACCGGATTGATATCAACACCCTGCCAGCCCGGATTAACGGCGACAGTTGGCGGTTGCAAATCAGCGGGCTGGTGAACACGCCGCTGGAATTGAGTTTGCAGGACATCGCCGCCCTGCCCGCCACAACCCAAATTCTGACGATGCAGTGCGTCTCCAACCCGGTGGGCGGCGACCTGACCGGCACCACCCGCTGGAGCGGGCCGCGCCTGAAAGATGTGCTCGCGCTGGCGGGCGGGCTGGAGCCCCGGGCGCGCAGCCTTAAAGTGGAAGCCGCCGATGGCTTTTTTGAGTATGTCAGCCTGGCAGATATTGAAGACGACCGCACCCTGCTGGTGTACCTGATGAATGGCGAACCGCTGCCCACCGAGCACGGCTTCCCGCTGCGGGTGTACATCCCGGACCGCTATGGCATGAAACAGCCCAAGTGGATTACCCGCATGGAAGCGGTGGATGCCGACACCAAAGCCGGCTACTGGGTGGTACGCGGCTGGGATGAAGAAGCGTATGCGAAAGCGACCTCGGTGATTGACACGATTTATGTGGATAGCACCAGCACCCCCGCCACCGTGCAGGTGGGTGGGATTGCCTGGGCGGGCGAGCGTGGCATCAGCAAGGTGGAAGTGCAGGTGGATGATACCGAGTGGGCCGAAGCGACCCTGATCACCCCGCCGCTCAGCCCGTTGAGTTGGGTGCAATGGCGCTATGACTGGCCGTATGCCGCCGGAGAACACATCTTCAGAGTGCGTTCGTATGAGACGGATGGCTCCATGCAAATCACCGACCTCGGGTCGGCGCGACCCAGCGGCGCCACCGGGGTACACACCCGCAAGGTTAATCTCTAGAACAAAAAGACCGGCTTCTGGCCGGTCTTTGATTTCAGGGTCAGGGGTGGTTATCGACCAGTTGCAACGCCTGCAAACGGGTTGGCAGGTCGGCATCCAGCGGAAGAAACTCTACCCCATCCACTCGCAGGGCCGGGTCATCCACCAGCAGGACAATCCGGGTGTGGGCGAGGCGGAGCTGGCCGTAAATCTGGCGCAGCACGATGGGGGCAGGCAGAGTGGGCAGGCTGGCATCCAGC
>CAZEQN010000186.1:0-5108 GCA_964514335.1 uncultured Anaerolineaceae bacterium | reverse complement strand
ACGAAGACATATACACCCAGCCGCGAACCCCTAAAAATCTGATAGAAATTTGGGAACCATCTTTCAGTTCGATTTTAAGCTCTAAACTATGCTCAAGCAAATCGACATCTAAGCTAAGAACACGAAGGTGTTGAAGTTCGCGAAGGATAATGTTATTGGAATTTTTATTACTCAAGGCTAAATCCCTCAATATGTACGCGTTTAATTCTAAAAATGTTTGCAGAATGATGCCGGATATTTCTCACGGCTCGAAATTATAGTATATATTCACGCTATTGTCGCTAAAGAATGAAAATACTAGTGGATGTTCAAAATCACCTCGAAAGTCATAGAAGCATGTTAAGTAACTTCTCCCATCACCGAGCGTGATTTCAGGCTCGCAATATGCCAGATAGGCTTCCAGCTTTTCTTGCACAGTTTCGAAAGTAAGAGTTTCTGGATCTTCTTTAAAGTACTCAATAATTAGTGGGTAAAAGTCAGGGCCGTAGATTTCTTTAGTTGGGTCACATAGACCGTTTTTAGCTGCTGCTGGAAATTCGGTGCAAAGGCTTAGAACAGTTTCAGGTATCAGCGGTGAGGTTGATTCTCGCCATCTTTCGATAGTGAGCAGCCTCCAAACAGAAATTGCGTATAACAAGAGGACTATCGGACCAACGCAGGCAATTATCGCAAAGCCGATTGCCGCCACGAATTTTCTCTGATTTCTCTCAATCATGCTATCCATGTCAAGCCCCCTCACTCCCCCCGCCCCTTCAACCACTCCTCGGCGGCTTTGTTGGCATCGCCCTTGGTCTGGATTTCTCCCACCGCCTGCCCTTCGCGGATGGCTTCCAATAGTTCGCCAATCTGCGGCCCCGGCTCCAGCTTGAACTCGCGCATCAGGTCGGCGCCGTCCAGCAGGGCCGGCGGGCGCACTTCCTCGGGCCGTTCCCACCACGCCTCCAGCATCAGCCGCAGGGCCTGCAAATGCTGCGCAAACGCCTTTTGGTCCAGCCCGGCCCCCTGCCGCCCGAGTTGGTCGGCAATAGAGAGCAGGCAGGTATCCACCCCGGCCTCGCCCGTATCGCGGAAGAAGCGGTAAATCGCCTGTTTAGAAGGCGGCGCGTCAGCGCGCCCCAGTTGGTTGGGGCGCATGTGGCTCTTCACAATCGTCTTCAGCCGCCGGGTTTCGTCATTGCTCAAGTGCAGCAGGTTGGCACGCCCCTCGATGAGTTCCATGCTCACATGCTCATGGGTCAGAAAGCGGATGCGGCCATCGGCTTCGACCGTGCGGGTGTGGGGCTTGCCGCTGTCATGGTACAGGGCCGCCAGCATCAGCAAGGGCCGCAGCGGCCGGTCGCCGGTCAGGGTGGTGTTGAGGTGCTCGGTAATTTGCTGGCGGTAACGCCCGAGGTGCAGCACAATCAGGCCGGTGTGCAGGTCGCCGGCGCCCTCTTCGGGGTAATCCAAATCCAGCGCCGCCAGTGCCTGCTCCAGCCCCGCCACCACTTTGAGGGTGTGTTCCCAGGCATCGTAGATATGCGGCGGCGACTGCGTCACGCCCTTCAGGTCGGGCAGTTCCGGCAAGACCACGCCCAGCGCGCCGAGCACATCCAGCGCCCGAATGGCGGTAGCGAGTTTGGGCAGGGCGAGGATTTTGAACAGCTCATCGCGCACCCGCTCGGCCGAGACCTCCGCCAGCCCGCCGGCGGCGGCTTTGATGGCCGTGCGCGTGCTGCCCTCAATCTGAAAGCCGAACTTGCTCGCCAGCCGCACCGCCCGCAGGCAGCGTAGCGGGTCATCGGTCAGGCTTTCCGGCGTGCAGGCCCGCAGTTGCTTGTGCAGCAGGTCGTTCAGCCCGCCCAGCGGGTCGTGCAGTTCCTGCGGGCTGTGCAGCGGCACCGCCATGGCGTTCACGGTGAAGTCGCGCCCGCGCAGGTCGTCCTCCAGCGTTTCGCCGCGAAAAGTGGCGAAGTCCATGATGGTGCGCGCCCCGTCCGCGGCGGTCAGGATGACCCGGCCGGTCTCGCGTTCTTCATCCAGGTTGTAAAAGGCACCCTGCAGGGCGTTGGCGGTTTTGCGCGCCAGCTTCAACGCCCCGCTGGCCACGGCAAAATCCAGGTCATAGCTGGGTTTTTGCAACAGGGCATCTCGCACGGCGCCGCCCACCAGATACACTTCGGCTTTGGCGGGGATAACTTTTTGTACCTCGGCCAGCAGCGGCGAAAATTTCAGTTCATTGGGAGTTGCCACAAACGTAATCTCGGCTTTCTCTTTGGGGCGAGCGGCCTGGGCCGCCTGCCGCGCTTGTTCCGGCGTGCCGCCCTGCGCCACCACCTGCCCCCGGATGCGTGCCACCCAGCGTCCGGCATAGCCTCGCAGCGATTCCGGTTCGGACATGCGGGCTAGTCCGGCGGGGTGTACTGCGCCAAATCCACCACCCCGATGAAGGGCAGGTTGCGGTAGTACTCATCCAGGTCCAGCCCGTAGCCGAAGACAAACTTGTCTTCGATTTCAAACCCCACATAATCCAGCGGCACCTCCACTTCGCGGCGGCTGGCCTTGTTGAGCAGGCTGCACACTTTGAGGCTGGCGGGTTGGCGCGTCGCCAGCATATCCAGCACGGCCGCAATCGTGTGGCCGCTATCTACAATGTCTTCCACCAGCAGCACATCCCGCGCGCGGATATCGGTACTCAAATCCAGCGTGATACGTACCTGGCCGCGCGAGGCGCGCGCCCCCGCCCCGTAGGAGGACACGGCCATGAAATCAATCCCGTGGGGGCTGTGCACCTGGCGCATCAAATCCGTCAGGAACAGCACGCCGCCGCGCAGGATGCAAATCATCAGCAGGTTTTTGCCGGCGTAGTCGGCGGTAATCTGCTGCCCCAGTTCAGTGATGCGGGCTTGCAGGCGCGTTTCGTCAATCAGGACTTCTTTGAGAAACGTGCGGTAATCGCTGTTTGGGCTGGGCATCGGCTTAACCGCGCGGCACCTGGTGGCACTTGCGGCAGCGCGCTTCGTACAACTCGGCGGCGCCGACCGCCACGACCTCGGCGTTGTAATGGGCGGGCTGGCCGTTCACCAGCCGCTGGGTGCGGGCGGCCGGTTCGCCGCACACCATGCAGATGGCCTGCAATTTATCCACCTGCTCGGCCTGGGCAATCAGGGTTGGCATCGGCCCAAAGGGCTCGGCGCGGAAGTCAGTGTCCAGCCCGCCGACAATCACGCGCACGCCGCGCTCGGCCAGTTCGTTCACCAGGGCGATGATGCCATCATCCAAAAACTGGGCTTCATCAATGCCAACCACGGTGGTATCGGCTTCAATGCGGGCGCGCAAGTCGGCGGTGTCTTTGATTGGCACGGCGTCCAGTTCGCTGCCGGCGTGTGAGACGACCTTGACGGCGTCGTAGCGGTCGTCAAAGGCGTGCTTGAAGACCTGCACTTTCTGACGGGCGATGATGGCCCGCCGCAGCCGCCGGATCATTTCATCGGTTTTGCCGCAAAACATGGAGCCGGTGATTACTTCCACAGAGCCGTGATGGTGGTTCATAGAGCGGGCAGTTTCCTTCAGGTGGGGGATGGTCATCGTGCGGGTATTGTACGCCAACGCGCCCCGGGCGGCAAGCAAGGGGCTTTAACTCGGTGAACCGCAGTACCCTGAAGCCCCTGTCTGCTTTTAGAAACGCCCACAAGGGGCTAGGCTACAGGGAGTGTTTCCCCTGCCGTATACCCCTTCCCCCTTAAAGCAAAACGCCCGGAGAAACTCCGGACGTTTTGAATGCTTCGAGATGGTTCAGGCCGCTTCGGTGGCGGCGGCTTCCGGCAGGTCATAGCCGAGGCGGCGCATGGCCTTCTTGAGGTCAGCGAGGCTCTTGCGGCCAAAGCCTTCAATGGCCAGCACGGCTTCGTCGCCTTCGGCGAGCTTGGCGATGAACTGGCCGGCGGTTTCAATACCGGCTTTCTTGAGGGCTTCTTCGGCGCGCTTGCCCAGCTCAAACTCGGTAAGCGGGCGTTCCGGGGACACCTTGGAGGCGGCTTTGGATTCCTGCTCGGCGACGTACTGTTCGCGGGCTTCGAGCCGCTTGTAGAAGCGGTCTACCTGGCCTTCAGTATCCACGATGCGCTGCTCGCCGGTGAAGAACGGGTGGCAGTTGGCGCAGATGTCCAGCTTGAGTTCTTTCTGGGTGGAGCCGGTGGTCCAGCTTGCGCCGCAGGCGCAGGTGACTTTGGCGTCCGGGTAGTATGTGGGGTGAATATCTTTACGCATGGGTGCGTTGCCTTTCTATGTCCGCTGGGAGCGCGAGCGCCCTAGGCCAGCGGCTCAATCCGTACGCTCTTTTTACCGCCGCGCAGGGTTTCGTACACCACTTTGCCTTCGGTGGTGGCAAACAGGGTGTGGTCTTTGCCCATGCCGACATGCAGGCCGGGGTAGATGCGGGTGCCGCGCTGGCGCACAAGAATGTTGCCGGGGATGACATGTTCTCCGGCGTAGCATTTTACGCCCAGGCGTTTGCTTTGGCTGTCGCGTCCGTTGCGGCTGGAGCCGCCACCTTTTTTATGAGCCATTGTTCAGTCCTCGCGGTTTATTTGGTGGTTTTCTTGGCCGCCGGTTTTTTGGGGGCGGCTTTGGGCTTGGCGGCCGTCTTGGGCGCGCTCTTGGTCTTGGGGGCGGCCTTGGGCGTGGTCTTGGTCTTGGCGGCCGTCTTGGTCTTGGCTTTGGCGGCCGGTTTCTTTTCAGCCACGACTTCAGCGGTGGCGGCGGCGACTTCGGCCTTGGGTTCGGCTTTCTTCTCGCTGACCTTGCCGTCCTTGCCGGCGATGGTTTCAATCAGCAGGCGGGTGTAGGGCTGGCGATGACCGGTCTTGACGCGGAAACGCTGCTTGGCGCGGTACTTGAAGATGATGAGCTTGGGGCCGAGGATGTGCTCGCTGACGGTGGCGGTGACTTTGGCGCCGGCCACTTTGGGGGTGCCGACGGCGATGTCGCCTTCGTCTGATACGAGAAAGACGTCGGTGAGGTTTACCTTCTTACCTACTTCTACATCCAACCGGTCGACTTCAATGACCCGGCCTTCGACGGCTTTGTACTGTTTGCCGCCGCTTTCTACAATGGCGTACTTCATTTCG
>CAZEQN010000185.1:0-5128 GCA_964514335.1 uncultured Anaerolineaceae bacterium | reverse complement strand
GCCCGCTGCGGCTCAAAGAACCCACCCCGCTGTCAAGCCCTTTACAAAACCATAGGACATATATGACAACATGTGACAAAATTTCAAATCGGGGTGTCAGTATGTCACATCTTTTGTCATATCCCCCGCACTCGTGGACACTTGCGGACACCCTCCAGACCCACCGCGGACACCCCGCGGACAGAGGGGGGTGGGGGGCACGTCCATTGTCCACAACCAGCGGATGCACTGCCCGCGCTACACCCCCCCTCTCCCGTTTATAAGAATTCCGCAGGAATTCCGGAGAGTGGGGCCGGGGGGTGAGGGAAGCTGTTTCACCCATCTCCCCGCTGCGCCCATCTTGACACGCCCGCCAATCAGGACTAAACTGGTCTGGATTTGTGAACAATCTCACAATACGGATGGACGATGCGATGAGCGAAGAAGCCGTTTTACGCGCCCAACAGGTCACCAAGACCTACCAGATGGGCCATGTGGAAGTCTGCGCCCTGCGTACAGTAGATTTTGAAGTGTGCCGCGGCGAGTTCGTCGCCATCATGGGCCCCTCCGGCTCCGGCAAGTCCACCCTGCTGCACCTGCTCGGCGGGCTGGACCAGGCCAGCGCCGGCGAAATCACCCTCGCCGGGCAGCCGCTTTCGCAGTTGAGCGATGACGAAATCACCGCCGTGCGCCGCCGCAAAGTCGGCTTCATCTTCCAGTTCTACAACCTGCTGCCCACCCTCTCGGCCGAAGAAAACATCGCCCTGCCGCTGGTCATTGACGGCCAGAGCGTCCTGCCGCACACCGAGCGCATCCGCACCCTGCTGGATTTGGTCGGCCTGACCGACCGCGGCGGCCACCGGCCAGACCAGCTCTCCGGCGGCCAGCAGCAACGCGTGGCGATTGCCCGCGCCTTCGTCAACCAGCCCGAAATCGTGCTGGCCGATGAACCCACCGGCAACCTCGACTCGCGCTCCGGCACGGCGATTCTCGAGCTCCTGCAACGCACCTGCCGCGAGATGCAGGCCACCATCCTGATGGTCACGCACGATGCCCGCGCCGCCTCCTATGCCGACCGGGTCGTCTTCCTCAAAGATGGTGAAATCGTGCACCACCTCGGCCAGAACGGCCAGGGCAACAGCATTCAGGCCATCATGGAAGTGATGGCCGGGCTGGAAGCCTAGCCCTCTCCCCCCCTCCGCCATGCTCTTCAACCGTCCGCTGCTCGCCCCGTTTGCCTTCGCGCTGCGCAATATGCGCGCCCGGCTCGGCCGCACCCTGCTCACCGCCCTCGGCATTTCGCTGGGCGTGGCGGTCGTACTGGCAATTCAGGTCACCAATACCAGCACGCTGGATACGATTAACGCCGTCTTCAACCTGGCGGCGGGCGAAGCCCATCTACTGGTCACTACGGATAATCTGGTGGCCGGGGCCGGCGAAACCCTGCCGCAGGACCTCACCAACCGCATGGCGGCCTTTGACGAAGTCGAACTGGCCGCCCCCACCCTGCGCATCAACACCCTGCTGGCGAGCGATGCCGAAGATTGGCAATTGCAAATCGGGTTTGCCGGCCCGGCCGCCGGAACCGTGCTGCAACTCTACGGCGTGGATATCGACCTCGACCCCCAGGTGCGGGTGTACAAACTGGCCGAAGGCCGCCTGCCGTACGCCGGCGCCTATGAGGCCGTCATCCCCGCTGACTACGCCCGCGAGAAGAACCTGACCCTCGGCAGCGACCTGCGCCTGCTGCTGCCCGGCGGCGGGCTGGGCCGCTTGCAGGTCGTCGGCCTGCTGGATAGCGAAGGCGTGGCGCTGTTCAACAACGGCGTGGTGGCCGTCGCCCCGCTGGATGTGGTGCAGGACCTCTTCAATCTGCGCGGCGAGATTGACGAAATCAGCCTGAAAATCGTGCCCGGCATTGCCAACAACCCGGACGCGCTGGAAGCCCTCAAGGAACGCCTGGAAGAACGCACCGGCCGCAATGGGCGCGTGATTTTCCCGGCGGCGCGCGGCCAGCTGGTCAGCCGCATGCTGGCGAGCTACCAGGCCGGCTTGCAGATGTTCTCTGGCATCGCCGTCTTTGTCGGCACGTTCCTCATCTACAACACCTTCGCCATGACGGTCGTCGAGCGCACCCGTGAAATCGGCATGTTGCGCGCCATCGGCCTGAACCGCGGGCATGTGCTCGGGCTGGTAATGGTTGAAGCCGGGCTGCTGGCGGCGCTTGGCTCGCTGGCCGGGCTGCTGCTGGGCGTGGGGCTGGCGCGCGGCCTGATGCTCGTCACCGGGGCCTTTCTGGCGGTCGGCGACTCGGTCATCACCATCACCCCGGCCGCCCTGCTGCAAAGCCTGTTCGTGGGCATCGTCATCACGCTCGGGGCGGCGCTCTTCCCCGCCTTGCAGGCCACCCGCATCAGCCCGCAGGAAGCCCTGCGGGTGCGCGCCCGCTCCACCGAGCGCATTCGGCCGGTGGTGTGGCTGGCCGGGCTGGTGCTGCTGTTTACCGGCATCGCCAACATCTACTGGCTGGAGTTCCGCCCCAGCGTGTCTTTCAACATCCTGCAATTTTCGATATTGCTGATACTAAGCGGCGCGACCCTGACCGTGCCGCTGGTGGTCGGCCTGCTGGAGCGCGCCGCCCGCCCGCTGGCTCTGCGCCTGTACGGGCGCGAGGGCGCCATTGGCACCGGCAATGTGCAGCGCAGCATCGGCCGCACCACTCTGACCGTGGCGGCGCTGATTGTGGCGCTGGCGATGATTGTCGGCATTGGCTCGATGTCGGTCTCGTTTGAGTCTGACTTCACCGGCTGGATTAATGCCGCCCTGGGCGGCGACCTGTACGTTTCCTCGCCGGTGCGGCTGCGCAGTTCCTTTGTGCGCCAGTTGGAAGGCCTGCCCGGCGTGGCCGCCGCCACCCCGGCGCGCTTCTACCTCACCCAGGTCTCGGAACGCTCGCTGCCCGCCAACACCGCCGAGGACAATGACACGGTCTACTTCATCGCCATTGAACCGGAGACCTACCGTAACGTCAGCTCGGTGGAGTTCACCGGGAACCAGGGCGACCCGGAGGCCAACTGGCAGCGGCTGGCGGCCGGGGATGCCGTCTTCATCTCCAGCCAGATTTCGGAAACTTTCGAGCTCGGCCAGGGCGATACCCTGTGGCTCAAAACCCGGCGCGGCGAAACCCCGTTTTACATTGCCGGCGTGATTGTGGATTTCTTCGCCCAGGGCCAGACCATCACCGGCAGTTACCGCGACCTGCAACTCTACTTCTCGGAAAGCGGCGCAGACCGCATCACCGTGGCGGTGGCCGAAGGCTACACGATTGACGAAGTCGGCCAGAGCATCAAAGAGCGCTTTGGCCGCCAGCGCAACCTCAATGTGCAGACGACTACGTCCTTCAAAGCCCAGATTCAAGGGCTGCTCGACCAGTCGCTGGCTCTGTTTGATGTGTTGAGCCTGATTGGGGCGGTCATCGGCACGCTGGGCGTAGTGAACACCCTGACGATGAACGTCATCGAGCGCACGCGCGAACTGGGCGGCCTGCGCTCGCTGGGCATGCAGCGCGGTCAGGTGGTGCGCATGGTGCTGGCCGAGGCTTTTGCGCTGGGGGTGATGGGGGCAGTCTACGGGCTGGGCTTTGGCTTTGTGCTGGCCCAGGTCATGATTCAGTCGATGAACAGCGCCAGCGGTTATGACCTGGAATTTGTATTCAGCCTGCCGCCCTTCCTGTGGGGGCTGGCACTGGCAATTGGCATCTCGCAACTGGCGGCGCTTTCGCCTGCCCGGCGCGCCGCAAAACTCAATATCGTGGAGGCAATAAAGCATGAATAAGAAATGGATGATTGGTATTCCCGTGGTACTCCTCCTGGCGGTACTGGGGGTGCTGGGCTACAACCAGTTCCTCGCCCCCGAAGCCGCGACCCCAACCCCCGTATCCAGCCAGAGCAGCAGCCCGAGCTTCGCCTTGCTGGTCTCGGCCGAAGGGCGAGTGCAGCCGGCCCGCGGCGCGCAAATGGCCTTCAGCGCCGGCGGGCAAATCACCGCGGTGCTGGCCGAGGTCGGTGAGGAAGTGCAGGCCGGCCAGCCGCTGGCGCGGCTGGATGGCAGCGCCGCCGCCCGCGCCGCCCTGGCGGCCGCTGAACTGGAACTGGAAGCCGCCCAGCAGGCCTATGACAACCTGCTGGAAAACGCCGACCTGGCCCGCGCCGCCGCCGAACAGGCCGCCGCCGCCGCCGCGATTGCCGTGCGGGATGCCGAACGGCGGGTGACCAACCTCGGCTCGCCCAGCAAGCAAACCGAAATCGACAAAGCCAATGCGAATGTCGTGCTGCTGCGCGACCGGCTGGAAAAGGCCGAGGATGATTTTGAACCCTACGCTGACAAGCCCGAGGACAACCTGACCCGCGCCGGCCTGCAACAGAAACTGGCCGCCGCCCAACAAGCCTACGATGATGCCGTGCGCCTGCTCAACAACCTGCAGGGCAGCGCCGATGCGCTGGACGTGGCCCAGGCCGAAGCCGATTTGGCCGCCGCCCGCGCCCGCCTTGTACTGGCCGAGGACGACCTGGCCGCCACCGCCGCTGGGCCAGACCCGGATGCGCTGGCGCTGGCCGAAGCCCGCCTCAACGCCGCCCGCGCCCAGGTAGCCGCCGCCGATGAAGCCCTTGGCCGCCAGGAACTGCGCGCTCCCTTTACCGGGACGCTGCTGCGGCTGGATGTGGAAGTCGGTGAGTTTGTGTCGCCCGGCCTGCCGGTGGCGGCGGTGGCGGAACTGGCGGCCTGGGAAGTGGAAACCACCGACCTGGCCGAAGCGGATGCCGCCCTGCTGACGGTGGGCCTGCCGGCCACCGTGACGCTGGATGCGTTCCCTGGCCTGACCTTCGAAGGCACGGTGGTGGAGATTGGGCTGCTGGGGCAGGATGTGCGCGGCCAGATTACCTACCCGGTCACCATCGCCTTTGACCCCGGTGATACGCCAGTACGCTGGGGCATGACCGCCTTTGTGGATATCGAATTGCCCGAATAGGGCCCGCGAGTAATCAGATTCAACCTCCCTAGGTTTTTGTATCTAGGGCGCGCTGCCGGGCAAAGATGTCTTGCCATCCTTGTAGGGGCGTAGCATGCTACGCCCCTACGCGCATAAAAT
>CAZEQN010000184.1:0-5136 GCA_964514335.1 uncultured Anaerolineaceae bacterium | reverse complement strand
TACCGCGCCCGATTCGTCGCGCTCAACTTCGGCGATCACCAAACTCCGCTCCAACTCGCCAATCGTCTCAGGATTTTCCGACAGCGTCCATCCGCCGCCAGAACGACTTACGCCATACGTACCCGGTGTCAACTGGGAAAAATCCTGCCGTTGTAGCGAAGCGACCGCCTCAACACCCTCTTCGAGGAGTACGTACGCCTGAGCCTCCCGACTGGCGCGCTGCGTTGCAGCTCCACTCGAGAGCAAGGCGGTTGCGCCAGTGGCGAACAGCAGCAAGCACAGCGCGAGGGCGACAACAACCTCAACCAAACTCAAACCTCGTGGGTGTGTAGCTTGCCCCAAAAAAAAGCGTTGCATACTCAGTCGAGTTGTTCGATAGCACCAAGTCGATTCACCACAATTGTACGCGAAGCGAGCGTCGTCGTAAGTGTCAACTGAATGCTCGTTGCCGGCTCGCCGGTGCCGTCGCCCCATGCCACATCGCCCATACCTGCGGCGGCGACGCTGCCCGGCATCGTCACCTCTTCGGCGTACGCGGGCGAATCGCAGCTGCCGCGATAGAGCCGCAGCGTCGCGCCGTCGAGACACACACCCCACCCGCCGCCACACCCCCGCCGCTATAGATAAATCCCACACTCGTCTGCGCCATCGCCGCCTCATCCAGCGCATCGGCCGCAACCCCACCCGCTACCGCCTCGCCCATGAATAAAACGACTCCTCGCCCCATTCCGCCAAAATCGGCCCTCAACCTCCCCCCGCAGACACTTGAAGACAGGTTTTGGACGCGCCGCGGACACCCTGCGGACAGGGAGGGGGGTGTGGCTCTGTCACATTGTCACCTCTCTCCCCAGTTATTCTTTGCGCGCCCCGAATTTCCCCCGCATCTCGCAGACACGTTTTGGAGTAAGATAAAAGTGGCCGCACAACCACGGCCGGAGGTACTCCATGAACGCCAGACAACACTTCACCCTCGAACAGGCGCGCGCCATCGGCGAGCAACTGGGCATTGATTGGACCGCCTTTGATGTCGCCCAGTTTCAGATGGGGATTAATGTGGAACTGGAACACGGCCTGCATGACCCCGCCACCGACGTCACCGGCAACGACCCGCTGGTCACCGGCAAAATCGCCCTCGCTCACCTCAATGAATTCCCGGACTATTACACCCGCCTGGAAAAGATGGAACGCGAGGCGAAGAAAGAGTTGGGGCTGGAATGAAGAAAGCGTTTTTTACAAGCAGTATGGTGGCCTTGCTGGTAGGCCTGCTCTTTCACCTGATTGGCCCGGCCGTGCTGGGGGGCGTGATGGCTTCCTTGCTGACCGGCTTAAGCGTGCTGGATCCACTGGGGGCCAACCAGCAGGTTGGGGAGTTGTGGCTGGGCTACGGCGGTTTTCTGGCTTTACAAGGGATGCAGATGGTCATCAGCGGCTTGCTGACGGCGGCTGCGATCACCTGGCTGGCCGGGCGGGTGCGCAGCGGCTGGCTGTATCTGGCGGCAATCGCCGGGGCGACCGTGCTGCAACTGGCGTTGCTGTTGGTGTATGTGCTGGCGCTGGTGGCGGTCTTCCCGGAGGGCGAGGGGGTAGGTTTTATGGGTGGCATGGCGCTCTTCTTCACGCTGCTGGCGGCGCCCATCACCGGGCTGGCCTGCGCCTGGGCGGCAAGGAAGTGGGGCGGGTGATGCCTCACACCTACCTCAACCCGCCGGACCTGTTCAACAGCACCCAATACGGCTTCTCGCAGGTCGTCGCCACGCGTGGCGGCACCACGGTCTACATGTCCGGCCAGGTCGGCTGGGATGCCAGCGAAGACATCGGCGCGCCGGGCGACCTCGCCGAGCAAACCCGCCGCGCCCTGCTGAATGTAGAGCGGGCGGTACAGGCCGCCGGCGGCGGGCGCGAGCACGTCGTCAGTCTGCGCATCTATATTGTGGGCGAGCACATCCACAACGCCGCTGGGGTCAAAGAAGGGCTGCTGGCCTTCTTCCACCCGCAGCGCCTGCCGGCCAGCACCTGGGTCGGCGTACCGGCCCTTGCCAGCCCGGACTTCCTGATAGAAATCGAAGCCATCGCGGTCATCCCATAGCCCATGCCCGCCCGCAAAGCGCCCCTCATCGTCATTGTGCCCTACCAGCCCGCCTGGCAACAGGAATTCCGCCAGTTGGGCGGCATCCTGTGGAACGGACTGCAGGAACTGGCCCTGCGGATTGACCACATCGGCTCGACCGCCGTGCCGGGGCTGGCCGCCAAAGACCGGCTGGATATCCAGGTCACGGTGGCGGGGCTGACGCCGGAAGTGGAAGCGGGGCTGAACAGCATCGGCTACCGGCGCATCAAACCGCTGGTGCGCGACCATGTGCCGCCCGGCTACCCCACCGACCCGCTGGAATGGAGCAAATGGGTCTTTGACCCGCCCCTCGGCCAGCGCCCCACCAACCTGCATGTGCGCGTGGCGGGCCGCGCCAACCAGCGCTACCCGCTCCTTTTTCGCGATTACCTGCGCCGCCATCCGCAGGCCGCCGAAGCCTATGCCCAGGTCAAGCTGGCGCTGGCCGCCCTGCATGGGGATGACAAAGATGCCTACTACGCCGTCAAGGACCCGGTCTGCGATATCCTGATGGCCGCCGCCGAAGCCTGGGCCGCCGCCACCCGCTGGCAGCCGCCCCCCAGCGACGCCTAGAAGAAAATCCCCCGTCTCTTGCCGTGGGGGAGCTTTTATGTATAATCTTTTTAATTAAACAACTTGCTTTTTCGAGCGTCCGCAAAGAGGAGGAAACATGAGGACTGCTTTCCAAACTCCCAAAGTACTGGTAATCATTGGAAGTTTTCTCGTTGTTTCGCTGGCGTGCGCTTTGCCGGCATCACAGGCCGCTCTGGCTGAGGTAGCCACCGCCACCGCACTGCACGAAACCCAGGCGGCGCTGGCTGAAATTCTGAGCGCCGCGCCAACCGAGGCGCTGACCGAAGCCCCCACCGTGCGCCCCAGCCCAACCAAGGCGCCTCCCCTATCTGTCACGAGTACGCCGCGTGCTACCATAACACGTTCCCCGGTCATCGGAAACTGCACCCGCTGGGACCGTCTTAGCCGTGAAGATGTAGGGGAAGAAGTGTGTGTCTATGGAATCATCGCCCGCATTATTACCGGCGGTTCACAATCCATGATCTTTGCATCGCCAGATGGGCCGCTGGCCAGCGTTGAATTTCGTTTTTTGATTATTAATGCCTGGTATCCGGACATCAAGGAAGGCATGTGCGTGCGCGGTGAAGGCGTGCTGCGCGAAAATGGGCCAACATCTTACCTGTTCATTAACACGGATCAGCTGTGGACCTATGACCAGGCACGCGCTTGTGACTATTAAAGGAGCATCTGTTGTAGTTCCGCCTGCGCCGAAAGGCTGAAACCAAATTCAGAAGAAAAGGGAGATCCATCAAATGAAGACCAGATTTTCGCTGTACAAAACCCTGCTGGCCGGCTGCGTTCTGGCTGGCGCAGCCTTGGCTTGTGGAACCAGCGCCAATGCGCCGGACCCAAGCCTTGGGGCGACACAAACCGCCCTGGCAGCCACTCAGGCAGCGGTATTGTTCACCCCTACCCCCCTGCCCACGGCCACCGAGGGGCGGCCCACGGCCACACCGCGCCCCCCTACCCCCACGCCAGACCCGCGTGGGCCGATAAACTTCAGCCGCTTCAACTCTGGCGATGAAGTCTACCGGACCGAGTTTGACCTGGGGGAATGGGAAGACGAGTGGGTGGAGATAGCGTTCTCGTTTGACAATCGCAGTATTAATAACAAGATCAGCGATGTTAGCATGGGCGATGGCACGCTGCTGATTAGCCTGGAAGATACCTGGCAGCAGGTTTATGTGTTTAATGAAAACGCTGATGTGCCACGAGATGTGCCAATCTATATTGAAGCAGGCACGGATAATCTGGGGCCAACCCGCAACAACAACATAAGTATTCTTTGCCGGGTGAGCGAGGAAGGCTGGTATGAGTTTTCCATTTCCAGTAGCGGGTTATGGTGGATCTGGCGCTACACCCCCAGCCAGGGCTATATTTCGCTCACCAATGGCGGTCTGCAAAACTATGACAAGAATGTTACCCGCCACACCCTGGGGGCCTCCTGCATTGAAGACCGCCTGACTTTGTATGTGGATGGCGTGCAACCCCGCAATGCTCAAATTCGTGATGCGACCTTACGAGAAGGCATGGTGGGCGTGGCGGTTTTTGTTGCCAATGTCGAAAATGTCAATGTAGAGTTCGACTATTTCCTGATTGCCATACCCTGAAGCACCTGAGTTAGAGACAAGCGCGGCAGGAGGTAAATCCTGCCGCCTTGTTTTTTAAATCATGGGTACAATGCATTTTATTCGCTTCGCGAGGAGGTTCACATGTTCGCCAAAATTTCCGCCCTGTTTTACAAATATGCCACCGGCCGCAATGTACTCATCTTCTTCCTGCTGGACGCAGTCTTCATGTTCGGGGTCATGCCCGCCGTTGGGGCGCGGCTGATGGCCGTGACCGGCGGGGTCGGGCCGCTGGACCTGAACCTGACCTACAGCGGGGCGCAGGCGGTTGACACGCTGGCGGCGATGGGCGCCGAAGGCCGCGCCCTCTACCGGAACATTGAAATCATGGCGGACTTTATCTACCCGGTCGCCTACACGCTGTTCTTTGGGCTGCTCATCAGCTGGCTGTTCCAGAAAGGGCTGGCTCCTGAAAGCCGCCTGCGGGCCTGGAATGTGCTGCCGCTGGGCGGCTTTGTGTTTGATGTGCTGGAAAACACCAGCATCTTGCTGATGATTAATCAATTTCCGGCGGTCTCGCCGGCGCTGGCGAGCGTGGCGGGGGTCTTCACGCTGGTCAAGTGGCTGTTTGCGGGCGGCAGCATGGCGCTGGCGGTTGTGGGGTTGGTAGCGTTTCTCAAGCGCAGAAAGTAGCCCGGGTATGCCAGCCGAAGCGCGTTTGGAACGCGGGTGTATCTATGCGGCGCGCGGCGCCGCCTATGTGCAAGAGGCCTTGCGCTCGGCGGCCAGCGTAGCGCGCCACATGCCCGGCCTGCCCATCACCCTCTGGGCTGACCCGTTGCCCGCCCCCGCGCCGCATCTGGACCTGCGGCCTTTGCCGCCCGCCGC
>CAZEQN010000183.1:4923-5166 GCA_964514335.1 uncultured Anaerolineaceae bacterium | reverse complement strand
GCTGGTTACCCCGGCTGCCTGCAATGCATTAAAGCCATACGCCAGACCCAGCAGCAAACTCCCGTGCCCGGCCGGGGCGATTACTGCCCCCGGCGCCTGCCCCAGTTGCTCGGTTACTTCATAGGCCAGCGTCGCCAGCCCGGCCAGCCCGTGCGGCAGGTAGGCGTGGCTGGCATAGGCCGCCCCCGCTTCCACCGCCCGCTGGGCGGCCTTGGCCGCCTCGGAGCGCGGCCCCATAATGCG
>CAZEQN010000183.1:0-4913 GCA_964514335.1 uncultured Anaerolineaceae bacterium | reverse complement strand
CGTTCAATCTGTGCCCGCTTCGGCCCCGACGCATAGTCCGGCACGAACACCCGCCCCCGCAAACCGGCCCGCGCTGCATAGGCTGCAAACGAAGCCCCGGCATTGCCTGAGGAATCTTCCACCGCTTCGATGATGCCACAGGCCAGCAGATGGCTCATCTCCACCGCCGTCAGCCGGTCTTTGAACGAGCCGGTCGGGTTCTGGCCTTCGACTTTGAAGTACACCTGCCGTCCGCCGACTTCGGCCGCCGCCAGCGGGGTGTTGCCCTCGCCCAGCGTGACCAGGGGCGCATCGTCCGGCAGGCCAAACGAATGCCGGTACCGCCAGATGCCCGGCGCGCCAACTTCTACCGCCTGCGGGTCATAGGTCAGACCGGGCACGGCCACATCGAACACGCCGTTGCAGGTCGGGCAGCGGTGGGCGAAGGCCTCCGGCAGCCCGCGGCCGCAGTTGGTGCAGGCGTAGGCCGTCATCGGTCTTCGGCGGTCGGGATATACCCGCCCTCGACCCATTCGGCGCCGTCCGGCCCGACTTCTTTCTTCCACACTGGCACGATTTCCTTCAACCGGTCAATGCCATAACGCGCCGCCTCAAACACCCCGGTATCGCGGTGCCCTGCCGAGCAGGCGATCAGCACCGTTGGTGTGCCGGGCAGCAGCCGCCCGACGCGTTGCACAATGGCGATGCCTTCCACGCTCGGCCACTGCGCCCGAATTTCCTCGGCCACCTGTTTCATCTTGGCTTCGGCCATCGGGGCATAGGCTTCGTAGTCCAGGTGGGCGGTGGTGTGGCCGGCCCCGCGTTGGGTTTCCGCCCGCACCATCCCGCTGAAAAAGCAGGCCGCCCCGGTGCTCGGCAGGGTGATGGCCGCCAGCAGTTCGTTCAGGTCCAGTTCGTCTTCGGTAATCCGGAAGATCTCCGGCCAGCCGCTGCCACCGCTCACCGGCGGAAACAGGGCGATTTCTGCCCCGTCCGGGATGGTTTCTTCATCGAAAGCGTATTCCTTGTTAATCGCCACCAGAATCGTCTGTCCGGCCAGGGCCGGGTACTGCTCGCCCAGCCAGCCTTTAAACGCCGCCACCGTCAGCCCCTCCGGCAGCGTCACCGCCGCTTCCTTCGCCCCGACCTTATCCCGCAGCGTAGCAAAAAACAACAACTTCACCGCATTGCCTTCACTCATTCAACCGATCCTTTGTAGCGGCGGCCCTTGTGGCCGCCCTGCTTGTCATTGCGAGGCCCTCCGGGCCGAAACTATCCTTTATTTACTAATCCTAAGATTTTCTCCGTGTCTCTGTGCCTCTGTGGTTAAATCCTTAGAGTTCAACTCACTCATTGCGCACATCCCCGCTCTGCCCGCCGGTCTTCTCCACCAGCCGGATATTCTCAATCCGCATCGTCTTCTCGGCCGCCTTGGCCATGTCATAAATCGTCAGCGCCGCCACGCTTACCGCCGTCAGCGCCTCCATCTCCACCCCCGTCTGGCCGCTGGTCTTGGCCGTCGCCGTAATGTGCACCCCCGGCAATTCATCATCCAGCTCAAACTCCACCGCCACATGCTGCAACGGCAGGGCGTGGCAAAACGGAATCAACTCGGCCGTGCGCTTGGCGGCCGCAATCCCGGCCACCTGCGCCACCGTCAGCACATCGCCCTTTTTTAACGCCCCGGCCCGAATCAGCGCCAGCGTCTCGGCCAGCATGCGAACTTCGCCTTTGGCGGTGGCAGTGCGGGCCGTTTCCGGCTTGCCGCCCACATCCACCATTCGGGCCTTGCCGTGTGCATCAATATGAGAAAGTGTAGGTTTTTCGTCAGCCATGCCGGAATTATACAGGCAAGGCGGGGAAGGAGGTGCAATGTCAAATCTGGCAGGGGAAACGGAAAATGCTGTGGATATTGAATTGGTGTCGTCCGTGATAGGCTTTTAGATCAATAGCACTATGGGGTACTTGAATCAAAGAAAATCAAGTACTTTCTGCCCTCACCCATTTGAGATATATCCATTATTTGGTAGAGAGAATTGTCGCCTGGTTGAATTGGCGCGATATATATCTGACCATCGATGTTTGCTGTTATGAGAAGGCTTTCCAAATCTCCCAGATTGAGGAAATCCAAGTAATTACAGGTCACATTAGGAGAATCACCTTGTAGCAATATTCTTCCCATAGTGGAAAACCGCTCTTTATCTAATATTACAAATGGAATACTACTTGAGGAATTACACATGATGATCGAATTGCGGCCCAACCGCGGCCAATACAATTGGTCATCAATAATTGATATGTTCTGCCAGCTCAAGGAACTTGTGTTTAATATCCATAGCTCAGACACATTGCTATGAAATAATATGTTGCCACTACCTATGTGGATGCCGGGCCATTCGATTTTTCTTTCTGTCGGATCAAAAGGCCAATTAATAGGTATCCGTTCAATATCTGGAAAATCCGCGAAATTAATTTTTTCAATCGAGTCTGAAGTAGCCATGATAATGGAGGTATCGTCAATCCAAATTGGCTCAATGGCTTTCTCGCTTGAAATCAATACACTCAGGCCTGTCTGAATATTTATAAGGTAGCTCTGTCGCCCAATCCCAAAGTAGTTGAAGAATAAATAATTGTCATCCAGAGACCAAGAAAAACCCACCTCGCTGATTCTCGGCCCCATCGCGCAATTTTGACCGTTCCACCAATCGTAGCGAGGGAAAATCGGTGAAATTTGCCTTTGTTCGGAACCATCCTGTTTCATAATCCAAATGGTGTCGCTGCCGCTATCCTTTACTTCCCCATCTATTGCTTCACCAATTTGAGATTGAACGAATGCGACCCAGTTACCTTGATTTGAAACCTTTGGAAAGAAATAATGGAACTCATCCGAACTCAACAATATTTCAGGTTCTTGATATGGATAAGTTAATTTCCATATCTCGCTTTCGTTCTCCCAAATGCACTCTGGTAGCGATGAATCCCCTGTATTCACCCAGAAAGTTGGCCTCAAAGTTTGCAAAACTTCCTCAACTGGATTTATCGGTGAAACGTTTGTAGTGCCTGTTGGCGAAATGGTAGCTGGTAAGGTTGAGATAGAGACAGGCAATTGTTCAGAAGTACTGCTAGTCGCACCTAGATGGCTGGCGTCAAGCGGCAAGTTTAGTGATCCTTCACTGACATTACAGCTTGCAAGAGCCAAGGATATTACTGATATCCACACGGGCTTAGCAATAATTTTCCCTCTAGTTTGTGTTCCGCTCATAGATACCTGCTCCGATACCCGCCGCTGCTATTGTTTTATTCCACTATCCGCCATTACCTTGATATGTAGCTTTTCATCAGTCATGCCGGAATTATACAGGCAGACGGCCCCGCAACGATTGCACTATCCTTTCTTTGCGTGAGCCGCTTTTCCCTTGCCATTTCTCATTTGCAATTTGCGCCATGCTAGAATCCCCCCATGCCTCTTGCCTCCCCCTTCGCCGCCCGCTACCGCGCCTTGCAGCAGCGCATCGCCGCCGCCGCCCGGCGCGCCGGCCGCGACCCGGCTGGCATCACCCTCGTCGCCGTCAGCAAAGGCCAGCCGGTAGCGGCCATCCGCGCCCTCTACGCCCTCGGCCAGCGCGACTTTGGCGAAAGCCGCCCGGAGCAACTGCCCCAGCGCGCCGCCCAACTGCCAGACTGCCCGGAAATCCGCTGGCATCTCATCGGCCCGGTGCAGAGCCGCAAAATCTCGCACCTCTCCCCCCACACTCATCTCCTGCACTCGCTTGACCGCCTCTCGCTCGCCCAAAAACTGGCCGCCGCCGCGCCCCGCCCGCTGCCCGCCTTGCTGCAATTCAACGTCAGCGGCGAAGCCGCCAAATCCGGCTGGCTCGCCCATGAGGAAGCCCGCTGGCTGGCCCTGTGGCCGGAAATCGAACAAATCCTCGACCTGCCGAATCTGGAGGTGCGCGGCCTGATGACCCTCGCCCCCTACGCCGAAGACCCCGAAGCCGCCCGGCCGCACTTCCAGCGCCTCGCCCGTTTGCAGGCCGCCCTGCGCCAGCGTTTTCCGTCCGCCGAGTGGGGCAGCGTCAGCGCCGGCATGTCCGGCGATTTTGAAGTCGCCATCGAAGAAGGCGCCACCCATGTGCGTGTCGGCAGCGCTCTGTTTGAAGGCCCCTGAACCGCTCGACTTTCGCCCTGAAATTGAAACGCGCCCCCCAACAGGCTGGGTTATACTTGCCCTATGTCGGCTGCGCTCATCCTTGCCCAGTTCATCTCCCTTACCGTCCGCGCCCTCACCTGGCTGGTGTTTGCCGATATAATCGTTTCATTCTTCCTGAACCCTTACCATCCGGTGCGCGCCACCCTCGACCGTATCGTCGAGCCGTTGCTCGCCCCCATTCGCCGTTTTATGCCCCCCACCGGCATGTTCGATTTCAGCCCGCTGGTCTTTATGCTGCTGGTGCAGGTGCTGGGTAATGTGCTGATCGGAATGTTGCTGTCACTCTAAGTCTGGACCCAGTGAGGATGCCATGATGTCACTCTCCAAGAAATTCACCGATGGACGCAAAGGCTCGGCCCTGCCGGTGCGCGTCACCCCGCGCGCCAGCCGCAATGAGATTGTGGAAATCTTGAGCGACAGCACGGTGAAGATTCGCCTTACCGCCCCGCCGGTGGAAGGCGCCGCCAACGAAGAGCTGATTAAATTTCTGGCCGAAGTCCTCGGTATCGCCAAAAGCAAACTGGAAATCGTGGCCGGCGCCACCGGCCGCGACAAACTCATCTCGATTCTGGACATGGACAGCGAAGAAGTCCACCAGAAGATTCTCGAACATCTTTCCTGAACCACACTTCCCCGCTTAAATACTGCGCGCCCCGTCCAACCAGCGGGGCGCGTTTGTTTTGTATAGGGGCCTGACCAGCCTGCCCCAGGGACTTTCTTATGC
>CAZEQN010000182.1:0-5249 GCA_964514335.1 uncultured Anaerolineaceae bacterium | reverse complement strand
CATGGGTTTCCTGATCGGCCAGGCCGGCGCGATGGTCGCAGCAGCCGTCCAGGGTGATGTTGATGGAATAGCGCAGGGGTCGCATGGGGTTCTCCTGATTTTTGCGGGGTTTGGGTAACGCGCTTGACAGGCGGCAGTGGGCAGAGTTGCTGTGCAATTCCGCCCACTGTCTGTAAGGTAGCGCGGGTAGGTGGAATTATAAGCCGTCGTATCCGCGCGGCTTCGTGCAAGCCGAAGATTGTCAAGCGTTGAAGCGCGCGATGACAATTAGGGCCGCAAGAAAAAACCCCAAAGGAATAAACCTTTGGGGTCGGGGATACAGAATTATTCGCCGAGATATTCGCGCAGCTTGCGGCGAATGACCGGGTGGCGCAGGCGGCTCAAAGCCTGGGCTTCTATCTGGCGCACGCGCTCGCGGGTGACGCCCATCTTGCGGCCAACCTCTTCAAGGGTGTAGGCCTGACCGTCGAGCAGACCGTAGCGCAGTTGCAGAATACGCACTTCGCGGGGCGGCAGCGAGCCGAGGACTTCATCCAGATGTTCTTTGAGCAGGTTATAGGTGGCGCTGTCATCCGGGGCCGGGGCTTCGCGGTCCTGAATGAAATCGCCCAACACCGAGTCTTCTTCGTCATCGGTGGGGGTTTCCAGCGAGAGCGGGCGGCGGGCCACCTGAATCATGTTCTCGACCTTCTTGGGCGGCACGTCCAGCGCTTCGGCCAGTTCTTCCACACTCGGGTCGCGCCCAAGGCGCTGGGTGAGCTGATGCTGGACGCGCAGGAGTTTGTTAATCTGGTCGCCCATGTGGACCGGCACGCGGATGGTGCGGCCCTGGTCGGCAATGGCGCGGGTTACGGCCTGGCGAATCCACCAGGTGGCGTAGGTGCTGAATTTGTGGCCGCGGCGGTAGTCAAACTTCTTGGCGGCGCGAATCAGGCCGATGTTGCCTTCCTGAATGAGGTCCTGAAAGGGCACGCCACGGCCCATGTACTTTTTAGCGACGCTGATGACGAGGCGCGAGTTGGCGGTGATGAGGTGTTCGCGGGCCGCCCAGCCATCTTCAATGTGATTGCGGTGGCTTTCGCGGGTATCCACGGTCAGTTCAAAGCCATCTTTGGCGAGAGTTTCGCGCGAAATACGGCCGTTTTCAATGCGCTTGGCAAGCGAGACTTCTTCCTCGGCGGTGAGCAATGGCACCCGCCCGACCTCCTTGAGGTACAGGCCAATCATGTCATCGGTGTCAATATTGGCGAGGTAGGTATCGTCCAGTTCAGCGCCGTCCGGGCCGCTGTCTTCCTCTTCTTCGATTTCTTCAATTTCAGAAGAGAGATTGTCTTCGGAGGGCTCAATATTGGTGTCATCATCCACATAGGGGACACCGGCGGCCAGCAAAGCGGCAAAGGCCTCTTCCAACTGGTCTACATCGCGTTCGGCTTCCGGAAAGAAATTGAGGATGTCATCAATGGTGACATAGGTCTTCTTGCGGCCCAGCTCAATCAGGCGGGCAATCGGAGAAAAATCCTCGTTTTCGTGTTCTTCGTAGTCGTTCAGCATCTTTTCGTCAATTACCTTCATTTTTATTCGCACCTTTTCTCGCTAATTCGCAGCCAACGGGCTGGCATGTTTAGACGCTGGCCCGGGTGATTTTCTTACCGGTTTAGTCGGGCAACTGCCCCCAAAAGATACGCGACGTACCGCAGACCGCCAGATTTTTTCCAGTCAATTCCAACTGTGTTCCTGTACCAGAATACAGGGTTTTGCGGTCAATTGCAACCTTAATTTTTTAACAAACGGCTAGGGCGCGCCTTCGGCGGTGAGCAGCGGCGGGGTGCGCAACAGGTCCAGCAGAATGTCGATAGTGAACAGATTCGCCAGTTGGGCGGGCTGGCCGGGCAGGCGGACGTAATAGGCGCCATTATTAAAGGTCTTGCTGCCGACCTGAATTTCCTGCTGGCTGCCATCCAGATACACCAGCGTGATGGTGTAGTGCGGCGTTTCCAGACCCACGCTGGCCAAATCATCCAGCGGCGCCAGCGGGGCCTGCTCATAAAGTTGGCGCAACACGCCCACGGCGCTCTGCAGGCTGAACTGGTCGAGCTGCTCGGCGGGGGTGGCAGGTTCCAGCATCTCCCACACGCCCTCGCCGGCGAGGCCATAGCGCACGCGGGCGCCGCTGGCATCTGCAATCTGGATTTCGGCCAGCAGGGCAGTATCCACTGCCAGCACCAGCGGGCGCGGGGTGGGTTCAGCGCTGATGGCCGTAGCGGCCTGCTGGCGCTGGAGGATGACCGCCAGCAACAGCAGCACGCCAAACGCGCCCAGGACGACCCAGGTTTCCTTCTTAATCATCGTGCCTAGCCTCGCTTGCGACGCTGGAAGAAGACCACCAGACCGGACACGACAAAGATGCCGGGCAGCACGCACACGCCCATCAGAATGACGAGGTAGCCATACTGCGGGAAGGGCGGCACGCTGAAACGCTGGGTGGGTTGGGGGACGCTGATGCTGATCAGGTTTTCCTGCTGGGCGGCCCAGTCCACGGCATTGAGGAACATCTTGCCGTTCAACTGCACGGCGTTGAACTGGTTGGAGGCGAAGTCGGCATCGCCAAAGACAACCACCCGCCCGCCAGTGTTCGGGTCCTGGGCGGCAACCGCCAGCCCGACCGGGCCGGGGATGTCGGTTTCGGCATCGGCGGTGATGGGCTGCTGGGTGCGCAGGGCTTCGATATCGGTTTCGCCCCAGGAGGTATCAAAGGGGGCGGTGTAAATCAGCTCGGTGGCAATCAGGCCTGCGGGCAGTTCAGCCGCCAGGCGCACGCTGCGGGCGGTGGGGTAGATGGTGACGACATTCGCCATCTGGTCGGTAATCGGGTGGGGGGCATAGCCCGCCGCCACCGCCTGGAAGTTGCTCTCGGTCTGGCGGTCTACCAGAATGTCATCCGCCAGTTGAATGCCCCACTCGGCCAGCAGGTAGGCGGCCAGCGGGTCATCGGCGATGAGGACAGTGGAGAGCACGCTGGGTTCCAACAGGAACAGCACACTGCCGCCCGCGCCAAGGTAACCATCCAGTAAAGTAATTTCGCGGCGGTCAAGCGGCGTGAGCGGCCCGGCAACCACAATCAGGGCCGCATCTTCGGGGATGACGCCATCCACCAGCAGGTTGAGGGGCAGGACGGTATAGCCGCGGCTCTCCAACTGGCCAACGGCCTGGCTGTACGATGGATCATTGACGGCGGTCGGGTCAAATTCATCATGGCCGGTGAGGAAGTACACGCTGCGGGCTTCGCTGATGAGCCGGACGAGGGCGCTGGTGACTTCGCTTTCATTGGCGACGGTAACCAGTTCGACCCGATTGCCCTGGGTGATTACCAGCGTGCGGTCCTGGGCGATGCCATCCGCCTGGGCGCCGACGGGGTCCTGCTGCGGGTCAATGAATTCGTAGGTAATCTGCCCTTCGCTGAACAGGACGTAGTTATCCAGCAGCTTGCGGACGTTGGCGGCGCCGGTCTGGGCAGAAGCGGTGTAGTAGGCGCGGATGTGGACGGGTTCGCCCAGTTCGGCCAGAATGGCCTGCGATTCGGGGGCGAGGGTGTTGGTGGCATCGGCGCTTAAGTCCCAGCGTTGCGGGTTCTGATTGGCAAACCAGTTCAGCACGACGAAGATGCCGAGGAAGCCGAGCAGCAGTACGGCGGCATTGCCGCCATAGCGCGCCTGACGGCCGCTGAACAGGGCGCGGGCCCGCGCCGGGTCCAGGTAGGCTGCCCCGCCCAAACCGAGAATACCGAGGGCGGCGGCGATATAGAAGGCGGTGTTGGGGATGCGGAAAATAAAGTACAGCCCACCGGCCACGAGGGCCGCAACCAGCCCCAACCAGAAGGCCAGGGGTGCGTATTGTTTGGTTTCGGGCTTCATGCGCGCCACCTCCGGCTCTGCAGCGCCACCGTGGCAAAGATGAGGAAGAAGGCGGTGGCGCTCAAGTAGTAGACGAGGCCGGTGAGTTCCACCGCCCCGCCGATCATGCTTTCAAAATAACGGATGAACGACATGTAGCGGCTGACATCCGCCAGCAGGCCGCTGGAAAGCGAAGCCGGCAGGCCGATGAAATACCACAGCATGACGAAGGCCGCGATGGTGGCGATGAAGGTCGCCACCAGATTGTCAAAGAGGGCCGAGATGGCGACGCCCAGGGCGGTGAAGACCATGGTGAAGAGCGTCAGGGCGAGGTAACCGGTGAAGAGCAGGCCGCGGTCGAGGCCGGGCTGCACCATGCCGTTGAGCATGATGGGGTAGATGAGGGTGGTCGCCAGCACGGTGAGGATGAAGAGCACGGCGCCCAGCCACTTGCCCACCACAACGGCGGCATCATTGACCGGGGCGGTGAGCAGCAGTTCAATGGTGCCCTGGCGCGACTCATCGGTGATGAGGCGCATGGTGAGGGCGGGCAGGATGAAAATCATCATCGCCACGGCGATTTGAATCACGCGGTCGAGGGTGGGGACGAACTCCGGGTACAGGCCGGCCCACAGGACATCTCCGGCGAAGAGCACGCCAATGGAGAAGAGCAGGGCGGCGGCCATGGCGTAGGCCACCGGGCTGTTGAAGTAACTGTTGTATTCCTTGCGAGCGAGAATCCAGACATTACGCATGGCTTACTCCTCCCCGCCTTCGCTGGCTGTGAGTTGCAGGAAGATGTCTTCCAGGCTCATCCCGGCCTGGCGCAGTTCCAGCAGGTCACAATTCTGGGCGACGACGGCACGGGCGACTTCCGGGCGCACTTCCACCCCGGCTTTGGTGACGATGTGCAGTTCATTGTCGGCGCCGAGTTCCACACCGGTCACGCCTTTGATGTCCTTGAGGACGGGCAGCAGGCTTTTGGCCTTAGCCTTGACCCGCAGGGTCAGGCGGCCGCCGCCGGTGAGGGCGGCTTCGAGGTTGGCGGGGGTGTCTTCGACCACGATACGGCCATTATTGATAATCAGCACCCGGTTACAGATGGCCTGGGCCTCGGCGAGGATGTGGGTGGAGAGCAGCACGGTGCGCTCTTTGCCGATTTCCTGAATGAGGGCGCGGACTTCGCGAATCTGGGCCGGGTCGAGGCCGATGGTGGGCTCGTCCAGAATGAGCACTTCGGGTTCATGCAGCAGGGCCTGGGCCAGACCGACGCGCTGGCGCATGCCTTTGGAAAGGTACTGGATGGTGGTTTCGGCGCGGTCTACCAACTGCACCTGCTCCAGCACGGCGTCCACCCGC
>CAZEQN010000181.1:0-5276 GCA_964514335.1 uncultured Anaerolineaceae bacterium | reverse complement strand
TTCCTCGCTGCGCTCGGAATGACAAGATTGTGGTCATGGGGTTGGCTCGGATGGGGGAGCAGGCAGCGAGACCATGCGGGGGTGGCCGGTGAGGTGGTGCCATTCGGTGCGGGGGTTGATGACCTGCTCCAGTCCGTGACCGAGGAGGGTGAAGCCGAGCACGAGCCAGACGATGCCAAAACCGGGGGTAACCAGCGCCCACCAGGCGCGGGCGCTCATGGCGCCGCGGCTGAAAGCGTAGTTGAGCATCTGCCCCCAACTGACGACGGTGGGGTCTGACAGGCCGAGGAAGGAGAGGGCGCTTTCATTGAGGATGGCAAGCGAGATGATGAGTACGCTGTTGACGACCAGCAGGGGCAGCACGAGCGGAAAGATGTGACGGCGCAGGATGTAGAGATGCCCGGCGCCGACCGAGCGTGCCCGCAGGACGTATTTGCGTTCCTTGAGGGTGAGGGTCTGGGCGCGCACCAGGCGGGCGGTGGTAGTCCAGCCGAGCAGGCCGATGACGAGGATGATGTTAAGCAGGCGTGGGCGAGTGATGGCGACGATGACCACGGTGAGGGGTAAATCCGGGATGACGAGCATGATGTCGGTGAGGCGCATAAGGATGCGCTCCGTGCGGCCACCGAAGTAGCCGGCGGCAATGCCAAGCGAGCCGCCGATGACGATGGAGATAAAGGAAGCGAAAATACCGACGATGAGAGAGACGCGGGCGCCATAGATGAAGCTGCTCAAGACATCCTTGCCGGCATCATCCGTGCCGAGGAGGTGGGCGGGGCCGGGTTTCTGGTAAATCGAGTCAATGCTTATCTGGACGGATTCGGCCGGGTCGTAGGGGGCAATGAGCGGGGCAAAGAGGGCGGCCAGAATGGCGAGGGTGAGCATGAGAAAACCAGCGACGGCGATGCGGTTGTGGGCGAAAGTGCGCCAGAAAGATGCGCCGGTAAGAAGGATGGGTTGCTCGGCCATGTTATTCGGTGCGGACGCGCGGGTCAAGCCAGGAGTAGATGAGGTCGGCGGCGAGGTTGGCGAGGATGACGCTGACGGCCAGCAGCAGGAAGGCGCCCTGGAGCATGGGGTAATCGCGCTGGCCGACGGCGTTGTAAATGGCACCGCCAAGGCCGGGCCAGGAGAACACGGTTTCAATCTGGATAGCGCCGGCAACGGTGAAGCCGAGGTTGAGGGCGATGAGGGTGACCATGGGGAGCATGGCATTTCGCAGGGCGTGGTCTTTGAGAATCTGGAAGGTATGGAGGCCCTTGGCTTTGGCGGTGAGGATGAAATCTTCGGAGAGGACATCCAGCAGGGTGGAGCGCATGATGAGCATGTATTCGCCGAGAAAGACGATGGTGTAGGTGAGGGTGGGCAGGATGAGGTGGCGGCCAACATCCTGAAGCATGGCCCAGGTATCCGGGAAGTTGACGCCGGGGGTGATGCGGCCACCGATGGGCAGGGCCAGTTGCGTGCTGCCCCAGAATAACAAAATGATGCCGAGCCAGAAGGTTGGCAGACTCCAGGCGAGCAGGCTGAAGAGCAGGGCGGCGAAGTCCAGTTTGGTGCGGGCTTTCCAGGACGCCACGACGCCCAGAGCGATACCGAGGATGATGGCGAGAACCTGGCCGAGGCCAATCAGCAGGAGGGTGTTCCAGAGCATTTCGCCGAGGAGTTCGGCGACGGGGCGGTTGTTGTGGTACGAAATGCCCAGTTCGCCCTGGGCGAGGTTACTTATATAGATGAAGAACTGGGTGTCAAAGGGGTTGATGGCACAGGGGCCGGCCTCAAAGGGGTTGAGGGCCTGCACGCAATTGATAACGGGTTTGTCCAGCCCGAAGCGGACGCGAATGGCCTCGACGGCTTCGCGGGTAAGGCGGGGGTCACGGATGCCAGAGCGGGCCGGGTCGCCGGGGAGGACGCGAAAGAGGAAAAAATTCAGCGTCATGACGAACAGGACGGTGAAGGCGGCCCAGGCGAGGCGTTGCAGGAGGTAGCGGAGGGACTTCATCGACAGGGGTCGGCGGGCTGGCAGCGATGATGGATGGCAGGGGCGCGGCGGTTTGGGTGGTGGGCCGCGCCCCTGCCAGACAGGTTATATTTCAGCCAGAGCGTCCGGTCTAGGGAACCGGTTCGATGACCAACAGCGAACTGACATCTTCGAGGGCGAGCTTGGGCTGGTCAAGTATCCAGCCGGTGAAACGGTCGGTGCGGAAGGCCTGGACGGACTGGTCGTAGAAGGGGATGATGTAGACGATGTCGTCAAAGGCAATCTGCTGTAACTGGTGCACCATGTCGATGCGGGTCTGCAAGTCGAGTTCAACGGCCTGGGCGTAGTAGAGTTCGTCGTAGGCCGGGTTGGAGTAGCCGGTTTCACTGGTGCCGGTGGGGATTTCATCGGTGGTCATGACCGAGAGCAGGAAGCCGGGGTCCGGGTCTGAACCCCAGCCCCAGATGATGAGGTCAAAGTCAAAGACCGGGCAGCAGACGGCGGTGAGGGTGTCCGGGTCGAGGGCCTGAAGCTGCAATTGGACGCCGATGAGGGCGTACATTTCACTTAAGAGCTCGGCTTCACGCGGGGCGGTGGTGCTGTCGCTGGGCCAGTTGAGGCGGAAGGAGAGCGGGGTGCCGCCACCGGGCATTTCGCGCACGCCATCGGCATCCGTATCCAGGTAGCCGGCATCGTCGAGAATCTGGTTGGCGAGGTCAACGTTGAATTCATAGTCCACGATGGAGTCGTTGTACCAGACGCCGAGGCCATCCGGCAGGAGGGCGGTGCCGGGGGTGCCGAGGCCGAGCAGCACGACGTCGATAATCTTCTGTTTATCGGTGGCGTGGGCGAGGGCGAGGCGCACGTTGCGGTCGCGCAGGGCGGGGTGGCCGGTGCACAGGCCGTCATCCGGCGGGCAGGTGGTCTCATCGGTGAGGTTGAAGATGATGTCTGACACGGCCGGGGCTGCCGGAGCGCCATTGACGACCTGAATGTTCGCTTCGTTGCGCAGGCTGGGGACGGCGGTGTTGGTCATCTCGGTAATCATGTCGACTTCGCCGGTGCGCAGGGCCTGCACGAGGGCATCGGTATTGCCGTAGGTGCGGAAGACGACGCCGTCAATTTTGGCATTGTAGAGCTGGTGGTTGCGGACGGCCTCAAGCTGGACGTATTCATTTTGCGCGTAGTCCACCAGTTTGAAGGGGCCGGAGCCGACCATGGCCGTGTTTTCAAACTCGGCGGCGCTGGCGCCTTCCAGTTCACCCCAGATGTGCTGGGGCAGGACGTAGAGGAAGACCAACTGGCTTTCCATGTTGGGGATGGCTTCGGAGAGGGTAATGACGACGGTGGTGTCATCCGGGGCTTCGACCGAAGCGAAGTAATCGGTGTAAATGGGCAGGAAGGCGAAATCCTGATTGGATTGGTAGAAGTTATAGCTGAAGGCAACATCGCGGGCGGTGAGGGGTTGACCATCATGCCAGGTGACACCGGAGCGAATCTTGAAGGTCCAGGTGATGCCATCCTCGGAGACTTCGGCGGATTCGGCCAGTTCGAGCGAGTAGGAGCCGTCCAGATTCAACTGATACATGGAGTCATAAACCAGTTCAAAGAGGGTGTAGGCTTCGGACAGGACGGCGGTGCCGGGGTTGAGGGTGTCCGGACTGCCGCCCCAGCCGATGCGAACCTGGACGGGTTCCGTGGGCGGGGCAAGCGGCCCACCGGTTTCCGGCTCGGTTGTTGGGGCGGCGGGGCTGCCGCAGGCGGCCAGCACCAGCGCGAGCGTGAGCGCCAGTGCAAACAGGGTGTAGCGTTTGGTCATCTCTTGGTCTCCTCTGTGGTTGGGGCGGCTTGCTGATTGTTGTCAGACAGGCACGATTTTTGAAAGTATAGACACTTTTGGACAGTATGGCAATAGGGGTAAAAAATCAGTAACTGGTAAGAGGTGATTGTTCTGTGGAGATGTCAGGGCAGCGGGTTGGGCGGGTAGGTGCCGGGCGGGGCGTACCAATCCTGCGGGTTAACGCCGGGGGTGGTCTGACCCGCGGACACGGTTACGGCCAGCAGGGAGTGGTCGGCGCAGTCGACCGAGAGGCCACAGGGCACGGCGGCGGTGTAGCCGCCAGCATAATCAGTGGGATCGTCGGTGACGTAGGCAATGACGGTGTATTGCCCGGCGGGCAGGTTTTCCATCGTATAGGAGGTGGTGTTCTGGGTGGTCTGGATATAGAAATAGTCGCCAGTTTCCGTATTTGTGGCAACGATGTCCAGCGGGGGAATGAAGGAACTGGGGTAGCTCAAGTCGCCAGAAATGGCGCCGGTGGCCGCGACCGGGGCGGCGGTGGCCGGGACGGCCGTGGGTTCTGCGGTGGGCGCGGCGGCTTGCAGGGTGGCGGCGACGGCGGTGGCGACGGGGTCAATGGCGGGCGCGCCGGCCTGCAGGGTGGCAGCGACATCGGTGGCGACGGCAGCGGCAGGGTCGGCGGCCGGGCCGCAGGCGGCGAGCAGGAGCGAGAGGGACAGAAGGGGGAGCAGAAGTTTTTTGAACATGGGTCACCTTTGAGTGGGTTGGTTGAGATACACAGATTTTCTCACAAGTCTGACATTTTACGGGCAGGGATGGCTTGAGTCGCAGCGGGCTAAAGTTCGCTGTCTGAAGTTGCCAAATTCATTGTTTTCACCACCCCTGTTTTTTGGGTGGGCAGGGATGGCGGTGAAGCGCATTTTGGGGTAAAAGGGAGGGGAGGAATTCAACTGCCGATAAGGAGAGCCAGAATGGATGTTCGTGAGTTGATGAAGGGGATGCACGGCGAATGGGCAGGAATGAGCGAACTGCACATGGCGCCGGGGACGCCGATGCATGAAAGCGACTCGCGGCTGCGGGTTGGGCCGGTGGCGCTGGGCCAGTTTGTGGCGCTGGATTATTCATGGGACTATGAGGGGCGGCAGGAAGGCTGGCTGTTGCTGGGCGGGGCCGAAGGCGGGGTGCAGGCGCTGTGGGTGGATAGTTTCCACACGGCGCAGAAGATGATGCTGTTTGAGGGAACGGTGAACGGCGAGGGTGTAGTATCGGTTTTGGGGTCGTACACGTTTGAGGGTTCGCCGCCGTGGGGCTGGCGGATTGAAATTGCGGCGGGTGAAGGCGACGGGCTGAACCTGACGATGTATAACATCACGCCGGAAGGGGTGGATTATCTGGCGGTGAAGTGCGAGTATAAGCGGGTGGGGTAAATGGTAATTAGAAATTGCTGTGTTGCAGACATCTTTCACTACAATTTTTGTCATTCCGAGCGCAGCG
>CAZEQN010000180.1:0-5316 GCA_964514335.1 uncultured Anaerolineaceae bacterium | reverse complement strand
AGTGGTTCCCTACGCTCTAATCTTAATTGCGCGGTCTTGGTCAGTCGAGCTACGCTCGACCACACTGCCGCCAGAAGCTGTTGCCAGTGGAGTTGGGCAAAGCCCAACTCTAGCATTCGCTTTTGGCGAATGCCAAGTCTCTGTAGGGGGCGCCAGATTGACTCTAATGGCGCGCTGTAAACAGATTGTGAATTAGTTGTAAAGAGGTTGTAAAACGCGAATTACAGGTTAACGAAGCCAGATGCTGGCTTGAAGATAGCTGCATTCCGTTTCGAGGAATTTTCTTTCGGGAAATGCAAGGCTATGTTGCCATTGCTTGTGTTATTCTGAGCGAAGTAAAGAATCTCGACACTGTATGTCTTTCTTGGAGCTTGACTTGATATTAGTTTGGTGAATTTGTCGCTTCCCCTTTCCTCATTGCGAGAATGGTTAGAATCCTCATCCATAGTGCCTTGGTCTTAAGTCCTCACCGGTTGGTATATGTTTATCCTCAAAGAGATTGGAGGATTTGAGCAATTGCTTCATTTATTGTTCGAATTGGCGTTAGATCCCTACCGTTTTGATTGAATCATATCGTTTAGCTATGGCAGGATATTTGGCATTCCCCATGTCTAGCATATCCAGCTGTTTGCCAACAATCCAATTAGATCGTTTTCTAACAGATAACCAAGAACTTTGAAGCCAATCAAAATTGCTATCACCATCAGCACCAAAGTAATCATTCCCTTCCTTAGATATTCGGTTGTATATTTTTCATAGAATTCGAATGGATGAAGGTTTATGTCTTTGGGATCAAGGCGTAGTGCAGTTCGCTGTTTGACGTCAAGAATTCTGAGATATGGATTGGAATCCAAAGCTATGATTCTCTCTGAACTCCTGAAGGCAGAGATAACCATAGCCAGATTTTTTGCTTCCCGATGGTTTGTTCCATTTTTGTAGTGGGGCTGAATCGGGCTTGCTGGAAGCAGTTCAATTACATTGCCCTTCTTCATCTCTATTAATACAAATGCCCTATAACTAGTAAATACGGTCAAGAAACGAAACTTAATGTCAGCCATATCTGAGAAATCCAAGTGTAAATGCTGATAGTCCCCAACTTCCTCCAGATCAATGCCGCTATTTGATACAACACATTTGATCAACATTTTCGAGAATTTTGATATCCCGTCTATTTTGTATCCGTGCAACCAAAAGAAATATGGTTTGAGACTATTATTTGCATCATTTTCAACAATTGTCTTATCTAAAGTCATCTAAGTAGTCCTTCAAGGCTGCGAGATGCAACCAGCCACTATAGAAACAGAAGTCGTGTAGTTAACGCGCCCCGAATAATTCCACCTCCCGAGGCCGGCCGCGTTGCCGTTGAAATTCCTCCGCCGGTAGGAGCCACTGAATTTCCATTCCCAACATTTTCTGCTATTAGTGCACCGGCAGCCCGAGTAGCAGCGACAGCAAAACCTGCAGAGCCGCTTGGTGCTCCAAACTCTCCAGCTACCTCATCTATGACCATACCTACTCCTTCATCTTTTATGTCTTCTCTTACTCGATCTAATGAACTGCAACTGGCACTAATCCTCATCTCAAAACATTCAAGTTCAGCGCGCACAAAGCCTAGCGTTCCTGCCGTTATCATGAACATTGCTGCAGACCCGAACGGCGTGTATGTTTGCGAATATAGAGGGCCAAGTGGTCCGAGTATCGCTCCGACAGCGCCATTAACCGTATGCCCCGTCGCAGAAAAATCCTCGCCCACTCTTAGATTTTCAGTGTGATCTATAATAAGTGCTGCCCCCATACTAAACCCCGTAGACAGGATTAATGGTGATGCAACCGCACCAGCTAACCCGAGTTGACCAACACCAATCAGACCTCCAGCAACTGCCCCAAGTGTAAAAGCAACTGCTAAGTCCTCCAAGTCTTCACTGTGGTCAAAACCATCTCCATTTACATTTTCATTAACCAAGTAGAGGATTCCTCCTACAATTCCGCCTATTGCACCAAGACCTAATACTGTACAAATCGGTGCGCAATGTCCATCCGGATCAACATAGTTTATGGGGTTGTTAGCTGTATAGCTGTATCTGTTAAGGGTTTGTGGGAGTGGGGCAAAAGGCACGATAATGTCAGCTTGCACAAATCTCCCCAATCTTGGGTTAAAGATGCTGGCTTGACCCGCGTTTTTGCCAACTTGTAAACTCTGTGTAAAATCGCCCGCGCTCATGGCCTCATTATAGCGACGCAGGGACAAAAATCAATGGGGTGGCTGGGAGAGAGTCGGCGCGGCCACGCCCACAAGGGGCTAGACTACGGGTTGGTCTGCGGCCACGCCCACAAGGGGCAGGCTACGGGAAGAACAAGCAAACGGGGCTAGGCGACCGGCGGGGCGTCCGGGATGGCGTCTGGCAGTTCTTCCTGCACGTTGCGCAGGCGCGGGTAGGCGGCCAGGGCGAGGGTGATGAGGAACATGCCGATGCCAGCGATAAGCATCATCAGGCCGATGCCGCGCCCAACGCCCACGCCCATCCACGCGCCGAAGGTGGCGGCCAGGCCGCCATCGGCGGCCATGAGCGGCTCAAAGACGCGGTCGGCGAGCGGGCCGCTGATGGCGTAGCCCAGCGGCTGGCCGGAGCGCGCCAGCAGAATCATGATGGCGAAGACGCGGCCCTGCACATCGGCCGGGACTTTGGTGCCCATGATGGAGCGAATGCCGCTGTTGACCACCGGAATGGGAAACAGGAACAGCACCATGCTCAAGGCCACCCACCAGCCGCTGGCCTGCAACCCGGCCAGGGCGAGGCCAACGCTGCTTATCAGCGCGCCGCCGTACACGCCCAGCATGTGGCGTTTGGGGCCGCCCCAGGCGGTGGCCAGCAGGCCGCCCACCAGCATCCCGGCGCTGGAACTGGCCTGCACCATGCCAAGCGTATCCGGATTGCTGAAAGCGAGCACCATCGGGGCCATCAGGGCGATGACCGAGTTGATGGCGAAGTTAAGCAGAGCGACATAGAAGACGAGCGCCAGCAGGCCGCCGCGGGCTTTGAGGAACTGGAAGCCATACAGGGCTTCGGAGAAGAGCGAGGGTTTGGGCGCGCCTTCGGGTTGGGAGGACTTGGGCTGGGGGATGCGCACGATGAGCAGCGACCCGGCGGCGATGAAGAAGGTGATGAAGTCGATGGCGATGATGCCCTGAATGCCGATGCGCGAGTAGAGGATGCCAGCCAGCAGCGGGGCGAGGATGCCGGAGAGGGCCATACCGGTCTGGAGCAGGCCGGTGGCGCGGCCGAAATGCTCCTTGGGGATGAGCATGGTGACGGATGCGGAGTAGGCCGGCTCCTGAAAGGCGCCGAACAGTCCGTTGAGGCCAGCCGAGATATAGATGTGCCAGACCTCCAGATTGCCGGTGATGAAGAGCAGCAGCACGCCGAAGGTGGTGAGAGCCGAGCCGACATCCGCCCAGAACATGATTTTGCGGCGGTCCCAGCGGTCGACCAGCGTACCGGTGATGGGGCCGAGCAGCACCATCGGCAGGGCGCCGACCAGTGCGACGTGGACGAAGGGTGTGGCGCGGCCGGTGGTCTCATAGACCCACACGCCGAGGGCGAAGTTGGTCAGGCCGGAGCCAATCATCGAGATGACCTGGCCGCCCCAGATGATTAAGAAGGTGCGCAGGCCTTTAACTTGTGGTTCGGGAGTGGTCATGAGGTCGGTTCCTCTTCAGAGATGGTGGCGTCCGGGTCAATCGGGAACATGGAAAAGAAGAGCAGGAAATGGCGGTCGGCGGCGGGGTTGGGCGGGCTGCCGTTGTGTTCGCCGCGCTGAATGAACTCCTTGGCAAGCTGGCTCAAGCGGGTGACGAACTCGCGCTGGTCTGCGGGGGTGAGGCGGGCGAGGCGGCGGCCGAGGATGACATCGCCTTCGATATCGTCGCGGACGAGGCCGTTTTGCATGCTGGCGTGCAGGGCGGCGCGGCTTTCATCGAAGGCGAATTCAGTGAAGAGCTTGAGGCCGCCGGCCTGGCCGTCTGCGCCCATCAGCAGGCCGGGCGAAACGCGCAGGCCGTAGGCGGCGGCGCGGTAGTATTTCTCCTGGATGCCGGAGACCAGGCGGGTGGAGACGAGCCGAATGAGGCCGTGCTGCTCCAGCAGGTTGGCGTGGTAATAGAGCTTGGTGGGGTTCACGCCCATCAGGTCGGCGGCCTGCTTGACGGTGCGGGCGGCGTTCATCAGCAGGTGCAGGAGCTGGATGCGCAGCGGGTCGGCGGTGACCTTGAGGGTCTCGAGGTCGGTGATTTCTATCGAGGGGGCGGGTTCAAAATCTTCATCCATAGGGTATCCGTTCAAATTTATTTGAATGTTCAAAAAGACTACAGGATGGAGGGCGGATTGTCAAGGGGGGAGACAGGGATACAGGAATACAGGTAGGCAGGTAGACAAGTAGACATGTAGACATGGGAGCGGGGAGACGGAGAGTGTGACTGTGGGCGGTAAAAGTTTCAGACAGCGGGCTTTAGCCCGCTGCGGCATCTACCCAACCCGTAAGACCACCAACTTCACCTTTCCGGCAGGGGACAATTGGCCTGTGAGAGGCGGGACACCTCCCCCCTGACGGACGGGCGCGGCCGCTCTATACTTATTCACATAACCGCATAGGTGATAGACATGAACATGACGCGCAAAGATGAAATTGTCCAACTACATGCCCAGTTCTGCTCGGCGCTCTCGGACACCAACCGGCTGCTGATTCTCTACACGCTCTCCGAAGGGCCGCTGAATGTAACCGACTTGGCGGCGCAACTGGCGGTGCCGCAACCGACCGTTTCGCGGCACTTGAAGGTGCTGCGCGAGCGCGGCATGGTGGTGGCGCAACGCGAAGGCCCGGCGGTGATTTACAGGCTGGGGGATGCGCGCATCATTCAGGCGCTGGACTTGCTACGCCAGATGATGGCCGACAGCCTGCGCGGCCAACTGGCGCGCGCCCTGCCCGAAGATTAACCGCCAGATGGCGCGCCGCTCCCTGTGGCAAAAGTACATCGCCCTGCCCGCCGACCACGGGGCGTGGGTCTTCCTGTTAAGTCCGTTTCTGATTGGGGCGTGGCTGGCGCCGGCATTCACGGCCGCCAGCGGCTGGGCGCTGCTGGCGGGGTTGGCAGCGTTTTTGCTGCGCCAGCCGGTGGCGATGCTGGTGAAAATCCGGGCCGGGCGCCGGCCGCGCCGCGACCGGGCCGCGGCGGTGTTATGGACAGCCGTGTACGGCGGCGCGGCGGTGCTGGCGGCGGGGGTGTTGATCTGGCGGGGCGTGCGGCGGCAGAAGGGGCAC
>CAZEQN010000179.1:0-5329 GCA_964514335.1 uncultured Anaerolineaceae bacterium | reverse complement strand
AGTGACGCCGCCCGCCAGGGACTGGACGCCGAAAAGAAAAAACTGGAATCCACCTACAAAACCAAAATCCAGACCCTCCAGAAAAAGCTGGCCGCCGAAAAACGCGAATTGGCCGAAGACGAATCAGACCTGCAGGCCCGCAAAATGGAAGCCCTCGGCACGCATGCCGAAAACATCGTCACCCTCTTTACCGGCAGCCGCAGCACCACCCGCCTCTCACGCTCCTTGAGCAAGCAGCGCATGGTCAAGAACGCCGAAGATGACGTGGAAGAATCCATTGTGGAGATTGACCGCCTCGAAAAAGAACTGGCCGAACTCTCCGATGAGATTGAAGACAAGCTCGATGAAATTGAAGAGAAGTGGGCCAATGCCGCCCGCGAAATTGAAAAGATCTCGGTCAAACCACTCAAGAAAGACGTCTTGGTAGAAGTCTTCGGGGTGGCCTGGGTTCCTTACCACCAGGTCGAAGTGCAGGGTAAACTGGTAGAAGTGCCCGGCTACGGCGTGAAGTAACCACACCCAGACCGCCAATTGTTATTCTCAAAGGATACAAATTGGCCGACCCGAAATACACCATCCGTACGACCGCCGGGGAAGTGCTGCCGGTCACCCTGCAGGTGGATAAGCGCCTGCGCACAACCGCCCGCTGGCAACCCGCGGCCGGCGGCGTGCTGTTGCGCCTGCCGCCCCGCTTCCCGCGCCGCGACCTGCCTCGTCTTTTACAGCAAATTGAACAGCAAGTGCAGCGCGCCAACCGCAAACGCGCCGGCCGCACAGATGCCGACCTCAAACAACGCGCCGACCAGCTCCTGAAATCCGCCTTCAAAAAAGACATCCCCTACACCGCCATTCGCTGGGTCGGCAACATGCAAAACCGCCTCGGTTCCTGCACCAACGGCGGCCCCACCGATGGCCATATCCGCATCAGCAACCGCCTCAAACCCTGGCCGGAATGGGTGACCGATTACGTCATCGTGCATGAACTCGCCCACCGCCTGCACCCGGACCACAGCCCGGCCTTCTGGGCTGCCGTTCACGCCGCTTACCCCCGCACAGCCGAAGCCCGTGCCTGGATTAAAGGCTACTTCTTTGCCAAAGGGGCCCCCTACGAAAACGAGGACTGACCCATGAACCTGCCCGATTACCAGACCAAAGTCGCCTATTTCGTGAGCACCTATAACCTGAATGCCCCGCCATCCGCCCGGTTGCTGGACCTGCTCTCCGAACTCGGCGAAGTCGCCAAGGAAACCCTGAAAGCCAGCGACTACGGCAAGGCCCGCTTTGAACCCACCCCCGAATGGGTGGATGAACTCGGCGATGCCTTCTTTTCCATGATTGACCTCGCCAACCAGACCAACGTCAATCTGGAAGCCTGCCTCGAAGCCACCCTCGCCAAGTACGCCGCCCGCATGGAAGCCCGCGGCGACGCTGGCTCCGGCCGGTAAGACCGCCCGGCCCCACCTCATCCAGTTTGCATGGACACCCTGCGCGGCCCCCTGCTCATCCTGCTGGCTTTCGGCCTGTACGCCGTCGTCCACTCCCTGCTGGCGTCGTTCACCGCCAAAGACCTCGCCGAAACCTTCTTTGGCAAGTCCGGCCGCCGCTACTACCGCCTGTTCTTCAATATCTTTGGCACGCTCACCCTGTTGCCCATCCTCATCCTGCCAGTCTACCTGCCAGACACACCCCTCTACACCATCCCCGCCCCCTGGCTCTATCTCACCCTGGCCTTACAGGCCATCGCGCTGCTCCTCCTGCTCTACAGCGTCATCCAGACCGGCGCCCTGGACTTTCTCGGCTTTTCCCAGGCGCTCGCCCTGCCGACCCAGGACACGCTCAACACCGCTGGCCTGTACCGCCATGTCCGCCACCCGCTTTACACCTTCAGCATGCTCTTCCTGTGGCTCACGCCGGTAATGACCGCCAACCTCGCCGCCCTCTACCTGGCCATCAGTCTGTATTTCTATCTCGGCGCCTATTTTGAGGAACGCAAACTCATCCGCATCTTCGGTCAGGAGTATCAAGACTACCGCGCCCGCACCCCCATGCTCCTGCCGCGCCTCTGGCCGCGCCGCTGACGCCTCCATTCCTTGCATGACAACTTCATAACAGGGCTTGCACTCCGCAGAAACTGTGCTAGAATTTAGTACAAGTGTTCTATATTGCGAAGATTCGCAGATTTTCGCTTTCGCGTTACGACTATTGGAGTTGACATGTCGGAGTACAGCGCAACCTACCCCACCCAACCCTACCCCGGCCCGCGCCGCACCCGGCCGGAATCATCGCCCTTGCTGCTGGAAAGCGCCCTGGCCCAGTTCATGCCGCTTCCGCCCCTGCAAATGCTGCTCGGCCTGTGTGAGGACGGCCTGCCACTGCTCTTTGACCTTTCCGAGCCAGAGTCAGGCGCGCTGCTCTTTCTGGCAGAGTCAGACCTGGTAAACGCCGTGGCCATCAAAGCCACCCTGGCTGCCGCCTGCCGCATGAACTACCCCGAGGCCTTGAGCCTTAGCCTGATTTCCCCTCGCCCGCGCTATTACGCCTCACTGGAATACGAGCCGCATCTCAAACTCAACTTCCACTCTCAATCCGCCGAGGCTGGCATTCTCATCGAAGAGTTCTGCAATCTGGCCGAGGCCCGCGCCCAGGGCGAGAGCCGCCACCCGGTGCAAATCCTGGCCCTGGATGGGCTGGACACACTCCTGACCGATATGAGTCCGGACCACCAGGCGTTGCTGGCCTGGCTGGCCGAGAACGGGCCGCTGGTCGGCATCTGGGTCTTTGCCGGGCTCTCCAGCGCCGGCGCGGGCGCGCTGGACCCGGCCTGGCTGGAACTCTTCCCGACCCGCCTGCTCGGCCCCCTGCAGGACATCCCGCCCGGCCTGCCAATAGGGCCGCGCCTCACCCGCCACCTCGCCACCCTCGAAGGCGGCCGGGCCGCTGTGGTGCTGGTCGAAAGTCAGGCGCTTGGCATCCAGCTCGCTCTGGCCGATGAACAGGATGCAAACCTGCTGAACATCCAGCGCCGCCCCTGGACCCGGCTTGACGAAGCCTTAAGCCACTTCCCTGAAGTCTAGCCCAACGGAGGCTAATCATGCACACTGGAATGCTGTGGTTTGACAATGACCCCAAGACCGAACTGCCGGCTAAGATTGAGCGCGCCGCCGACTATTACCGCAAGAAGTACGGCAAAACCCCCAACATTTGCCTCGTGAACCCGCGCATGCTGTCAAACGAGAAAACCAAAGCCGGGCGCGTCGAATTGCGCCCCAGCCCGGTTATTTTGCCCAATCACCTCTGGCTGGGCGTGGATAACGGCCAGGACGAAATCTAATCCCCCGATTGTCCTCTCTCGGCTACCCGGCCCCTCCTTCTGTGCTCATGACAGCATTGTAGTGGTCACCGACGTTAATCCCTTGTAGCCTAGCCCCTTGTGGGCGTCGTCTGCTACCTCCCTGTTTCCCCCAACCCTCTTCAGGATAGCTCTGCAAATGTTGCTGACGTTATTCATTTGTAGCCTGGCCCCCGTTCGATTTCACTCAGGTCAAGCTTGTGGGCGTCGCTTAACAGCCCTCTTCTTACTGCCCACCCGCGGCCAGCATCACCCGCACCAACTCTTCCAGATACAACTCGGCCAGCGCCGGGCTGTGAAGGATCAACACATTCTCATCATTGGTTTCGCTGGCCGCCCGGCTGAAATTGTACGAACCGGTAATCACCACTTCGCCATCAATGATGATGACCTTGTGGTGCATATCCCCCGCTATTCCATCCAGCCGCACATCAATCCCGGCCGCGCGAAACAACTCCAACTCACTGCCGGAATTGTCAGACTGGGTGGTTTCCATCACGCCCGCCACTTCCACCCCGCGCTCATGCGCCAGCACCACCGCCGCTCCAATCGGGTTGCTGGTGAATGAAAAGGTCAGAAAGTACACGCTTTCCTGGGCCTGATTGATGAGGGCCACAATCCGTGCTTCGGTGGCATCATCCGGCGAGAAATAATTCTCTACCTGCACCCCGTTCAGGCTCACCACCGGGTTTGGCGTATCCTCCCGTACGGATGCATCCCCAAACAGGTCATGCACGAACATTTCCTCAAACTCGTGGGTGTAGTTCTCGGCCAGTCGGGTGGATTGGATTTGCAGTAAATTGTTGTTGCCGCGGTAGGCGCTGCCAATCGTAAAATTCATCGAGCCGGTCCACACCTCAAAGCCGTCAATCACCACAAACTTGTGGTGCATCAGCCCCTCGCGCCGGTCGCCCAGCACCGGAATACCGGCCTGTATTAATTCCTGAAATTCTGCGCGTTCCAGGTTGTCGCTTTCGGCCACCACCCGCACCTGCACCCCGCGCCGGTGCGCTGCCAGCAGCGCATCCCGGATGCTCCACAAATTGAGGTCGTAAATCGCCACATCCACCGTCAGCCGCGCCGTATCAATCGCCGCCGCCAGCCGTTCATCAATGCCGCCCCGGTTGCTGTTGGTTGGCGTGGTGAAGTACACCTGAATGGAAACCGAGGAATCCGCCGAAGGGGTCGCGACCGGCAGGGCGGTACTGACATCCGGCAACTCTGGCACAACCGGCGCGCCGCAGCCCGCCAGCATGGTCAGAGCCATTATGGCTGCGACCAGCCTTGTCCCTGGCGGTTTACTGAAGCGCATCGAGGATCCGGTAGTACTGCGCCACAAACGGCAGGTAGAGTTTGTCCCAACGGGTGAAGAAGTAACGCGGGTGGGGGATATCCTGAAACGGGCTGCCGCTTTGCTGACCGGTAAAAATCCGGCCCATTTCGTAGCCCAGGTAGGAGGCAATCGAAACGCCGTGCCCGCCATAGCCGTAGGCATACCACATGCCCTTTTCCCGCCCAATGTGCGGCATCAGGTCATAGGTTACGCCCAGCTTGCCGGTCCACGAGTGGGTCAGCGGCACGCCCGCCAGTTGCGGGTAGACCTCCAGCAGGCGGCGCTCCAGCCGCCGGGCGCTCTCTTCCAACTCCAGGCTGGTGCTCAAGTTGTTGCGCCCGCCGAAGACCATCCGGCCATCCGGACTGACCCGAAAATAATTCAGGTATTGCTTGCTGTCATAGAACATGCGCCCTTTGGGGCTTAACTCTTTCTGCAGCGCCTCCGGCAGCGGCTCGGTGGCGATAATATATGAGCCAATCGGCATGATGCCGCTGCGCGCTTTGGGGGCGATGTCCGGCGTGGTGTAGCCGTTGGTCGCCAGCAGCACTTCTTTCGCCCGCAGTTCGCCGCGCGGCGTGGTCTGGCGGTAGCCCTCGGCCGTGCGCCGGATGCGGGTGTCTCCCGCATTCTCCACCAGCCGCGCC
>CAZEQN010000178.1:0-5355 GCA_964514335.1 uncultured Anaerolineaceae bacterium | reverse complement strand
CAGCATGGGGATCCCTTAAAAGTAATTTAGTAATCCAGATAAGCGGTGTTACCGGCCGGGCCGAACACAGCCGCCAACCGCGCCCGGTCACGGTTCAGTTCGTAGCCCCAGTTGAAGACCAGCAGGGCCGCCAGCAGCGCAACCAGCACGAGGCGCGGGCGGGTTGCGGCGCGCAGGGCCGCCCAACCGCCCGACCAGGCGCGCGCCGCAAAAACCGCCAGTAGTGGCACCATGGCCAGGTGGAAGCGCGGCTCGGCGAGGATGAAAACATGCGGCAGCAGGTAGGCGAGGCCAAAGACCAGGCGCGCGGCCGACCCCGGCTGTGGGCGTGCCAGTGAAGCGGCGGCCGATAGCGAGAGAATGACAAACGGCAGGGTGAAGAGCAGGAACAACCCAACCAGGGCGGGCAACGGCAGTGGGCCAAAGAAATTGTTGGAATAGAAATACATCAGGATGCGCTTTTCAAGGCCGAAGAAATGGCCGAGGCGCAGGGCGGCCAGCGGCCAGAAACGCTCCGGCTGGGCGGCAATGAACTCGGCGGCCAGGCGGCGACCTTCGGTGTCGCGGACGGCGTCATCCAGATAAGGCAGCAACTCCAGCGAAGGACCGAACTTGAACGTACCGGTAGTTTCGGGGTGATAGCCCATGTGCAGGTTGTAACCCATCGAGGTTTCAATGAAGGTGAATTTGCCGTAGAGCTGGGTGTTACGCACCACCCACGGCGCGACCACCAACGTGGTAACCGCCGCCAACAGGATGGCCGCCCGCAAGCCGGCGCGCCGCCACAGCCACAGCCCGGCCAGCGGCAGGGCGAGCGCGACCACCGAGCGGGTGAGCAGAGCCAGGCCGAACAGCAGGCCCGCCAGCGCCACCCGGCGCGGGTCGCGGGTGTCTTCGGCGGCCAGCAGGGCCACCAGCCCCGCCAGCAACAGCGGGATAAAGAGATTCTCGGTGCCGAGGCCGAGCGGGTAGAGCAGCAGCATCGGGTAAACCGCCAGCGCCAGCCCGGCCCAGCGCGGGGCTTTGGCATCCTCGGGGAACAGGCGGCGGCCGAGGGCGTAGGTCAGCGGGGCGAGGGCCGCGCCGAGGAAAGCCTGCACCAGCCGCGCCCAGAAGAAGCGGGTCGGGCCGGTGCCGACCACGGCGTAAATCAGGGCCAGAAAGCCCGGGTAGCCGGGGGCGCGGAACGAGGTCAGGATGCCGCGCGGGTCATAATCGGCGGCGGTAATGAAATCCACTGGCAGGAACTGCTGGATGAGGTCCAGGTCGGATTGGGCGTACCAGCGGAAACCCTCGCCCGCCACGAGGCTGCGGGCGAGCATGTCGTACTGGAACATGTCGTCGAGGCCGATGCCCAGATTGTACGAGAGCAGCACGGGCACGAGGCGCAGGACAAGGGCGAGGGCGTACAGGCGCGCCCAGAACGGAAGGCGTTTGAGCATAGCGGTCAGTCCAGGAAGCGGGCGCGCCACTCGGGGCGCGGCAGGGGACATTCATCCTGGCGGCCGAACCAGCGGTAGCGGTGGCGGGCGATTAAATCGTAAGCGGCATCCCGCAGGGCGGTGGGCAGCAGGCGCAGGACGCCAAGCAGCGGCCACGGCCAGCGCAGGTAAGGCAGCAGGCGCAGGGCGGCCGCCGAGCGGGTGAAGGCCCGGCCATTTTCGATAAAGACAATCGCGTCGGTGTATCCGGGCGGCAGGCCGAAGGCGGCAGTGCGCGCCCGGCCGAGGTCAGATTGCAGGCTGGCGTAGCGCAGCGCGCCGGTGCGGTCGCGGCGAATCAGGAAGTAGACCGAGGCGTTGCAGAGGTTGCACACGCCATCAAAGAGCACGAGGGGTGGTTCGGGCGGCATGCGCGCAGTATACCCTGAAAGCGGAGCGGGGTGCTTTTAGTTCTTTCTCTTTGCTCTGTTGCAAGGATTCCGATATAAGAACCCTTGTCACCCTGAGCGAAGCGAAGGGTCGCGAGTCGGAAATGTTTTCCAGTGAGCCTGTCTGAAAGAAGAGGGCTGAACGCGATTCCTCGCTACGCTCGGAATGACAGAGTATGGGAATGGCATGAAAGATTTGAGAGGCGGCGCATCCTGTTGGCGCACGGGCAGGGCGTAGCATGCTACGCCCCTACGATTGCCAGGATGTTTATTTGCCAGTGAGGTGGCTTGATAATCAAGAGGGCTGGGATTCTTCGCTACACTCAGAATGACAACAAATCAGGGCAGGTCTTTACCCATGACCACCACTTCAAAGCCGAGCAGGCGGAAAGAGGGGGTCATGAGTTTCATCATGCGGCGAAAATAGCGCGGCATCTCATCCATGCCCAGAATCCGGAAGCCGAATCTTTCGTAAAACGGCGGCAATTCGTTGTCGCACATCAGGTAAAGCGGGCCGCTGTGGCTGGCCATCAAATGTTCAATGAGGGCACGCGCCACGCCCCGCCCCTGCCAGCCTGCGGTGACGGCAATCGAAGCCAACTCCTGCGAGCCATCGCGGTGCGGCTTAATCTGGCCGCAACCAATCGGGGTATCCTGTTCATCCACCGCCAGCACAAAACGCTGCCAATCCAGCCCGGTAAAGTTGATATCGGCTTCTTTGATGAGGGCGTGAATGGCGGGCGAATCGGCCGCCCGCGCCGGGCGCAGGCTGTAGCGGTGCATGGGTGTCAGGCGATGAGCAGGCCGAGAATCAGGCCATCCAAAAAGACCGAGAAGACCAGCGGCAACGTGAGGCGCGCCAGCCGTTCCTCGTTTCTTTCAATCATCACCCGACTGAAGTAGCCCATGCCGGCGCCAATCAGCCCACCAGCCAGCGGGGCAGCCAGCAGCGATGGGCCGGATGGCAGAAAAGCGGGGATGAGTTCGAGGCCGAAAATCCGGCGCAGAATGACGCCCGCCAGCCCGCCGAGGGCACCGAGGGCCGCGAATTGCAGCATACTGGAGATGCGGTTTCCCATGCCGGTCAGCCTTTCAGCAGTTCTTCGAGGATAGCGCGGGCGGCGTTGGGGTCGGCCTTGCCCTGCGACTCACGCATCAACTGGCCGACAAACCAGCCGATGAGTGAGTCCTTGCCGGCGCGATATTTCTCGACATTGTCCGGGCTGGAGGCGATGATTTTCTCGGCCAGTTGGCGCAGCGCCCCGCTATCGCTGACCTGGGCGAGGCCTTCGGCGGCCACGATTTCCTGCGGGCTGTGGCCGCTGTCCTGCACCTTTTCCAGCAAGGCTTTGCCGGTGGGCGTGTTGATGGTGTTGGCATCCACGAGTTGGATGATTTCGGCGAGGTGTTCGGGACGGAGTTTGAGTTGCCCGGCTTCCAGACCGCGCTCGTTAAGCAGTTTGAGGACATCGTTCATCATCCAGTTGCTGACGCGCTTGACATCCCCGGCGTAGGCGGCGGCGGCGGCTTCAAAATAATCCGACAAACTGCGCTCGCTGGTGAGGATGTTGGCGTCGTATTCCGGCAGGCCGTACTGTTCGATGAAGCGCGCCCGGCGGGCGAGCGGCAGTTCGGGGAAGTCGGCCAGTACATCCGCCAGCCAGGCCGGTTCGAGGCGCACCGCCAGCAGGTCGGGGTCCTTGAAGTAGCGGTAGTCGGCTTCGGTTTCCTTGGAGCGCATCTTGCGCAGGGTCTGGGCGTTTTCGTCCCAGTCCAGCGTCCAGGCTTCGATGCGTTCGCCGGCCTCGTAGGCCTGAATCTGGCGGGCGATTTCCTTCTCGACGGCGGCGCGCAGGCTTTCGATGGAGTTGACGTTCTTGATTTCGGTCTTGGTGTTCAGGTGGGTTTCCCCGCGCACGCGAATGGAGACGTTGGCATCCGCCCGCAGGTGGGCTTTTTCCATGTCGGCTTCGGAGATGTCCAGCCAGCGCAGCAACTGACGCAGGCGGATGAGGTACTCTGCGGCTTCATCGGCGCTGCGCAAATCTGGCCCGGTGACCATTTCAATCAGGGGCACGCCACAGCGGTTAAAGTCAATCAGGCGGCGGCCCTTTTCGTTGCGCGTCTTGCCGGCGTCCTCTTCCATGTGCAGTTTGTGGATGCCAACCCGGCGGGTGGAGCCGTCCGGCATCGGCACATCCATATGGCCGCCAGTAGCGATGGATTTGTCATACTGGGTAATCTGGTAGCCTTTGGGCAGGTCGGGGTAGAAGTAGTTTTTGCGGTCAAAGTAGGACTCGGCCTGGATGTCGGCCTGCATGGCTTTGGCGAGGCGCACGGCCTTGGCGACCACGGCGGCGTTGGGGACGGGCAGGCTGCCGGGGAGGCCGCTGCACACCGGGCAGATGTTGGTGTTGGGGGCGTCATCCCAGGAGTCGGCTTTGCAGCCGCAGAAGATTTTGGTTTGGGTGTTGAGCTGGATGTGGGTTTCCAACCCGATGATGGCTTCGTATTGGGTCATGGGGTTATTATAAAGGGCAAGAGGGGCATGGGGGAGGAGAAAAAAAGGGACTGGGGGAAGTCCGGCCTACCCTGCTTGTCGCCCCGAGTGCAATGAGGGGTCGCGAGTTGGGTGGGCAATTGTTCAAGATTGTCTGAAAAAACGTACAAACCTTTGGGCTGTTTTCAGATTGTCTGGGTTAATGTCGTTTGCGACTCGCGACCCCTCGCGGTGCTCGGGGTGACAAAGGTTGAGAGTGAGTGTTGTGCACTACGCATCGGGGTGAAAAGATTTGAGGCAGTTGTCCAGCGCGGCGGTTCAGAGGAAAGGAGAAAGTTCGGCCTATCCTGCTTGTCACCCCGAGTGAAACGAGGGGTCGCGAGTCGGGTGGGCAATCAATCATGACTATCTGAAAGAAATCTACTCTTTGAACCAACCCTCGCTCAAGTCCTGCCATTTGGGGTTTACCATTTCAACAAGTTCGACTTTCTTACTTCTGCGCCAGCTTTTCAGTTGCTTTTCACGCGCAATCGCATCATTAACGTATTGGAATTCTTCGTAAAACACCAGCCGTGTAACATCATATTTGGCAGTGTAGCGGCTGCCGGATTTCTGGCGGTGCTGCTGAAGGCGGCGGGCAAGTTCGTTAGTTACGCCAATGTAGAGGAAGTTGTTTGCGCCGGAGAGGATGTAGACGTAGTAGGTGGGTTTCATTCAGGGAGAGGGGGCTTTGTTCAGACTATCTGGGTTTATGGCGTGGGCGACTCGCGACCCCTCACTTGACCGAACGCTGCTTCGCAGCGTCGGTTTGTTCGGGGTGACAAGAGTTTGAACGCTCGGATTCTGTCTTGCGGCCGGGCGGGAAACAAGTGTTCCCTGCTTGTCACCCCGAGTGAAACGAGGGGTCGCGAGTCGGGTGGGAATTTGTACAAGATGATGTGAAAGCAGGCTAATCCTTACCCGATGATGTTTTCGTATTGGGTCA
>CAZEQN010000177.1:0-5386 GCA_964514335.1 uncultured Anaerolineaceae bacterium | reverse complement strand
CAGCATGAGTTCCACATTTTCGAGGGCGGTCAGGTAAGGCAGCAGGTTGTTGGCCTGAAAAGTGAAACCGATTTTCTCACCGCGAAAGCGGGTGCGTTCTTTGTCATTCATGGCGGCCAGGTCGTGCCCGTCAATGCAGATGCGGCCTTCGCTGGGGTTGAGCAGGGCGGCCAGCATGGCGAGCAGGGTGGTCTTGCCGGAACCGCTGGGGCCAACCAGGGCGACAAATTCACCCGCCGATACCGCCAGCGAAACGGCATCTACGGCGAGAGTACTGGCGCCAGTCTGGCCGTACATTTTGGTCACGGCTTCGGTTTGGAGTGCGTAGGTCATGGGAAGTCCTTTGAATTAGTGGGGGCTTATTTGCCCTGGGCGATGGCCGAAAGCGGTTCAATGCGGACGGCCAGACGCACGGACACCATGCCGCCCAGCGGGCCGATGAGCATCAGCGAGCCGACCGCCGCGGCAATGGTGGCGAAGGTGAAGCGCAGCGGGACAACCGGCGGGATGCCAAGCGCCAGCACGAAAGTGACCAACCCACCCAGAGCGACCCCGACCACGGTGACGATGAGAATCTGGTAGAAAGCGGAAAGAGCGACAGTACGGTTGCGCACGCCAATGGCTTTGAGCATGCCAATCTGGGGTACTTTCTGGAGGGTTTGAATCTGGAAGAAACCGCCGACCACCAGCACGCCGATGACGAGGGCAAAGCCGCGCTGGGCGCTGACCGTGCCCTGTTGGGCGGTATAGCCAGGCTGGGCGCTGACAACGGTTTCCTTGTCCGCCACGGCTACATCATCAATGCGCGCCAGAATACGAGCGCTGACGTCATCGGCCGAGGCGCCCTCCGCCAACTGGACGGCGATGATGTTGCCGAGCGGGGCGCTGCTGCGGTCCGAAGCCTCCGCCTGGGGTTTGACTTTGTCCCAGGTGTACAGTGGCAGATAGACGCTGGGGGCAAAGAAAAACTGGCGTTCATCGGTAATGCCGACCACGGTGAGGGTGAAAGATTCGGTTTCCGAGCCCTGAATGGTTTCAAGCACAACTTCATCGCCAACCCCTACCCCGGCCTGGCGAGCGATATTTTCATCCAGCAGGAGCTGGTTGCCATAGCGGTTGCGCAGGTCGCTGCCTTCCAGCAAGGTGGGCGCGCCGACCTGACCGGGTTCGATGCCGACCAGCGAGACATCCACATCTTCGCCATCCGGGAGGAGCAGGCTGGCATTGCTGAAGGCCAGCAGCCCCGCGGCCTGTACGCCTTCAATGCGGCGGACTTCATTGAGCGTCTGGCCGCTGATGCGGCTGGCGGTGAGCACCAGGTCGGCATTTTCCTGGGTGACAAGTACGTCGGCATCCAGTTTGTCAATGAACTGGCGGTTGGCATCCGAAAGGCCGCGCCCGAGCGCCGCGACAAAAAGCACCAGAACGGTAATGAGGGCGATGACGAAGCTGAAAAGCATAAAACGCCCGCGCGCCCGCCAGAATTCCTTGATTGCCAGATAAAAAGCCATGTGCTGCTCCTTGATATTCAATATTATATAAATATATTGTACATGTTTTGCACAGATTGTCAAGGGCAAAAAGAAACGCCGGCGGATAGGCCGGCGTCGGGGATTTCGAGAAGAGGAGGGTTATTCTTCGTCGGGGTCTTTGGTGGAGCGGGCGACGGCCGAAGCCGGGACGCGGGCGGAAGAGACGCGCGCAGCCTGGGTACTTTGCAGGGCGCGCAAGCCATTGCGAACCTGATTGAGCGAGCGCTCCATCTCAATTTCCAGGTTGGTGAGGGCTTCCATTACATATTCATCCGCTTCGCGGCGGGTGGCTTCGGCATCCAGTTTGGCCTGCTCATGGATCTGGTCGGCCCGCGCTTGAGCCGATTCCACAATCGCATCGCGCTCCAGCATGCTGTCATGTTTCTCGCGGGCGAGTTTCAGGGTGCGGGCGGCCTCTTCCTGCGCCTGGGCCAGGGTGCGGTCGCGCTCGCTAAGCAGTTTCTGGGCTTTTTTGACCTCATCCGGAATCGCCACGCGCATCTGGTCAATTAAATCCAGCATGCGGTCCTCATCCACCACCACATTGTTGGTGAACGGAATCGGGCGGCTCGTATTGAGCAATTCTTCCAGACGGTCAACCAGATGCAGGATATCCATTACACACTCGTTTCAGGCGCTATTTGGTACGTCAAATAGTGCAAGATTTAAGCCTAAGCCTACTGGAAAACGGGTAAATCGTCAACTTTGCAGGCGGGGGAAAACTGGGGGAGCAAACCCCCCACCCTGCTGGTCAGTCGCGCAGGGAGTTGGTGGTAAAGCGGCCATCGGTAGCATTGGTATGGTATTTCTCGGCCAGGGCGGCGCGCACATGCGCCGGCACCATACTGCTGACATCGCCGCCGAGCGAGGCGATTTCACGGACAGTGGTGGACGAAAGAAAGGTATGTTCCTTGGCGGTGATGAACGAGATGGTTTCAATCTCCGGGGCGAGGGCCTGGTTGGCGAGGGCGAGGCGGAACTCAAACTCAAAGTCAGAGAACACCCGCAGACCGCGCACGATGACCTGGGCCTGGATTTCCTGGCAGAACTGGACGGTGAGCCCGCTGTAGCCGAGGACGCGGATTTTCTCATGCCCGGCGAAGGCCTGCTGTACCAGCGACATACGCTCTTCGGGGCTGAACATCAGGCTCTTGAGCGGGCGTTCAAACACGCCAACCACCAGCTCATCGAACAGGCGGCTGGCGCGCAGGGCGATATCGATATGCCCGTTGTGAATCGGGTCAAAGGTGGCGGGGAACAGAGCGCGGATTTTGGTCAACTTCGGTCTCCCTGGCCGCGGCGCCAGAATTCGGCCAGCCAGCGGGCGAGGCGGCTGTGGTCTGGCTGGCTCAACTCGGGGTCTTTTTCCAGCAGGGTCTGGGCCTGCTGGCGGGCTTTTTCAATCAGGCGCACATCGGTGAGGCTGGCGAGCCGCAGATGGTCGCCATAGCCGGCCTGGCGCGTGCCGAGAAAGTCGCCGGGGCCGCGCTGTTGCAGGTCGCGCTCGGCCAGTACGAAGCCGTCGTTGGTCTCGACCATGGCTTTGAGGCGTTCATTTTCGGCTTCTTCATCCTGCTCGGGAACCAGCAGGCAGTAAGATTCGCCGCCGCCGCGCCCCACCCGGCCGCGCAACTGGTGTAACTGGGCGAGGCCAAAGCGGTTGGCGCCCTCAATGAGCATGACGGTGGCATTGGGGACATCCACCCCGACTTCAATGACAGTAGTGGAAACGAGGGCATGAAATTCGCCGGCGCGGAAAGAGTTCATCACGCGGTCTTTTTCGTCCGGATGCAGACGGCCGTGCAACAGGCCGACTTTGTATTGCTGGAGGACTTCCTGCTGCAAATGGTTCTGCTGCTCCACGGCGGCCAGACCAGCGGTGGTTTCGCTGTCTTCGACCAGCGGGTAGATGATGAAAGCCTGACGACCGGCGGCCAGTTCGCGTTTGATGAGGCTGTAAGCGCGCTCGCGTTCACGCGGCACGAGGACATGGGTGCTGACGGGTTGGCGGCCGGGCGGCATTTCATCCATGACGGTCAGGTCAAGGTCGCCATAGACGGTGAGGGCCAGCGAGCGCGGGATGGGGGTGGCGGTCATGACCAGCAGGTGCGGGTTGTCGCCCTTGGCGCGCAGGGCGGCGCGCTGCTCCACGCCGAAGCGGTGCTGTTCATCAATGACCACAAATTGCAACGATTGGAATTGAACCGGCTCTTCGAGCAGGGCGTGCGTACCAATGACGAGGCGAATGCTGCCGTTTTGCAGGCCCGCCCGGATTTCGGCTTTTTCGCTTTCGGGAGTGGCGCCGACCAGCAGGCGGACTTCGCTTTCGGCCAGCAGGTTGCCTTCCCCCGCCAGCAGGGCGCTGAAACTGCGCAGGTGCTGCTCGGCGAGGATGCTGGTGGGGGCGAGCACCGCCGCCTGAACGCCGTGCCGCAGGGCCATCGCCGCGCCGAGGGCGGCGACAACCGTCTTACCGGAGCCCACATCGCCCTGCAGCAAACGGTTGAGCGGGCGGCCGCTGGCCAGCCCGGCGCGGATTTCATCCAGAGCGCGGGTCTGGGCGCCGGTAAGCGGGAACGGCAGGCGGGCAGTCTGTTCGGCCAGCCAGTCTGGCGGGGTATCAAAGGTGCGGGCGGGCTGGCTTTCCCACTCGGCTTTCTGGCGCAGGGCGCCCAGTTGGAGATAGAAAATTTCATCAAAGGCGAGGCGCTGGCGGGCATCCTGCAGGTCTTCCTGCGAGGCCGGAAAATGCACCTGCAGCAGGGCCTCCGGCAGCGGCGGCAGGTCCACCGCCTGCAGCACGCTCTCCGGCAGGGTCTCTTCCACGCGCGGCGCCCAGTAGGTGACGACCTTGTTCATCTGGGTGCGCAGCCAGCGCTGGGTCATCTCGCTGGTGAGGGGGTACACCGGTACGATGCGGTTGGTGTGCAACTGCTCGTCATCCAGCGGTTCCCATTCCGGGTTGGACATTTGCAGGCGGCCGAGGTATTGCTCGACCTTGCCGGAAAGCGCCAGCGGCGTGCCATCTTTCATTTGCTGGGCGAGCCAGGGCTGGTTGAACCACACGGCCCGCAGGGCGGCGCTGCCATCCGAGACGATGACTTCCAGGCGTTTGCCGCCGCCCTTGAAGGGCCGCAGGGCGGAACTCTGTACCACCCCAATCACGGTAACTTCATCGCCGTAGCGCAGCCGGTTGATGGGCGTGAGGGCGCTGTAATCATCGTAGCGGCGCGGGTAGTGCATAAGCATATCGCCGAGGGTAGTAATTCCCAGACGGGCGAGTTTTTCCGCATTCTTGGGGCCAACGCCATCCAGCACGGTCACGCTGGCCTCCAGCGCCGCGCTGGGGCCTTCCGGCCGGGGGCGCGGGCCACGCACTTTCTGGTGCTGCTTGCGCGGGGCCGGTTTGGGTTGGGGCTTCTGGGTGGATTTCGGCTTTTCAGCCGGGGGCTTGGGCTTCTCGGCCGAAGACTGGGGCCGAGGGGGCGGCGTAGCAGGCGCGGCCGGTTGCGCGGCAGGCTCAACTACCGCCTGAGTAGCCGGCGCGGTAGCAGGTGCGGCGGGCTCCCCGGCAGGGGCTTCTTCAGCCGGGGAGGGTTCAGCGTTTTGGGGAGGGGCAGCAGCTGGCAGGTTTTCGGCCAGCCCTTCGTGTTTGCGCAAGCGCGCCCACAGGCCTTTGAGCGCATCGCCGCGTGAAACCGGGCTCAAGCGGTCATAGTCACGCAAGCGGGCCACGACGGCCTGAATGAGGTCTTCGGGCAGGCTGTCGCTGCGGGCTTCGCCTTCCCAGTTGGCGGCCATGCTGGCCAACCCGCCGACCACGGCTTTGTTGTCATACTTGCGTTCGTCTTCCA
>CAZEQN010000176.1:0-5598 GCA_964514335.1 uncultured Anaerolineaceae bacterium | reverse complement strand
ATCGGCTGCATGGTCAACGGCGCCGGCCTCGCCATGGCGACGATGGACATCATCAAGCATTTTGGCGGCGAACCGGCCAACTTCCTCGATGTCGGCGGCGGCGCCACGGCCGAGAAAGTCTCGGCCGCCATTCGCATCATCCTCAAAGACCCGAATGTCAAGGCCGTGCTGTTCAACATCTTCGGCGGCATCACGCGTGGCGATGTGGTCGCCGAGGGCATCCTCACCGCTCTGGCTGAAGTCAAGCCCAGCGTACCGCTGGTGGTGCGTCTGGCAGGCACCAACGCCGCCGAAGGCCGTGCCATGCTGGCCGGAGCCGACATGATTACCGCCGAAACGCTGGCCGAAGCCGCCCAGAAAGCGGTGGCCGCCGCCAAGGGAGAATTGAAATGAGCATCCTGGTTGATAAGAACACCCGCCTTGTTGTACAGGGCGTTACCGGCCGCGAAGGCTTGTTCCACACGGAGCAGATGGTCAACTACGGCACGCAGGTCGTCGCCGGAACCCGCCCCGGCAAGGGCGGTGAGTGGGTGCTGGATGGCAAAGTGCCGGTCTTTGACTCGGTCAAGGTCGCGGTGGAAGCTACCGGCGCCAATACCAGCATCATCTTCGTGCCTGCCAAGGGCGCCAAAGATGCCATGCTGGAAGCCGCCGACTCAGGCGTTGAGTTTGTGGTGTGCCTTACCGAGCATGTGCCGGTGCAGGATATGATGATTGTGCGTTCCTACTATGACCAGAAAGGCATCCGCCTGCTGGGCCCCAACTGCCCCGGCCTGCTCACCCCCGGCGAGGCCAAGGTCGGCATCATCCCCGGCGATATCGCCATCCCCGGCAGCGTGGGCGTGGTTTCGCGCTCCGGCACGCTGACCTACGAAGTGCTCTTTGCCCTCAAGGAGCGCGGGATGGGCGCCAGCACCTGCGTGGGTATCGGCGGCGACCCGGTCAATGGCACCAACTTCATTGACTGCCTGCGCATGTTTGAAGAAGATGAACAGACCGACCGGGTGGTGATGATTGGCGAAATCGGTGGCACGGATGAAGAAAAGGCGGCCGAGTTCATCAACAAGCACATGACCAAGCCGGTCGTGAGCTTCATCGCTGGCAAGACTGCCCCGCCCGGAAAACGCATGGGCCACGCTGGCGCGATTGTGGAAGGCGGCGAAGGCACGGCCGCCGAGAAGGTCAAAGCGCTGGAGAAGGCTGGCGTGCGCGTGGCCGACCACCCTGAGCAAATCGCTGAAATCCTGGCTGGCTAAATCCGCTGGCTTTAAAGCGAACCGCCCCGGCAATCACGCTGGGGCGGTTTTTGATTCAACTTTAAGGCCAATCTAACGTCGCGCCTGGGTGTCCTCATCCGGTGGGGTGGCGGGTTCGCCGCCCAGCTTGCCGGTTGGCTCACGCGACTGCGAGTTAATTGCCGCGTTGTCCAGCACGAACATCAGCGGGATGCCCGCCAGCGAAATCAGGTCGCCGGAGTACATGCGGGCGCGCTGCACTGGCTTGTTATTCAGCAACGTGCCGCCAGTCGACTCCTTATCCTCCAGCACGTACATATCATCTTCATGGTGAATTTCGGCATGGAAGCGCGAAACACCAGGGTCATTAATGACCACATCGTTTTCCAGCAGGCGCCCCAGCGTGGTGACCTTCTTGTGCAATGGAATAATTTGGGCGTTTAGCAGCAGGTAAGCGCCAGCAGAGGGTTTGGTGATTTCGTCCATCTTCCCACCTTTCATTGGACAGGCTATCCAAATTCTACTACAAGCGCATTTTCCGGCGTGTAGAAGTACCTTGCAAAAATGACAGGTTCTCCCGACTGCCAGGCCAGCAGGCGCGGTAGCAATTCGGGCAGGTCTTCCACCAGTGGCAGGCCGGGCAGGTCTTGCGGTGCAACCCATTCCAGCGTGCCTTCCGGGCCGGCCAGCGGCTCCCCCGCCGCCGCCGTGCCACAGAACACGAACATCCCGATTCCGGTCATTTGCCCGGTATCAATCATCACGATCGCCGCCAGGTGCGCTTCGGTCAGTTCCAGCCCGGTTTCTTCCAGAAACTCGCGCCGGGCGGCCGCCAGCACGCTCTCCCCAGCTTCCACATGCCCGCCCACGCCATTGTACTGGTTGGCCCACAGCCGTTTGGTCGGCGCGCCCTTCAACAGCAGCACCGCTTCGCCGCGCCGCGCAAACACCAGCACACGCGGGATGATACGGTAGCGTTCCGGGAAAACGCCCTGGTCCTGCATCGGCATCAGTCCGCCAGGTCGGAGGTATCTTCCTGTTCAGTAACCCCAGCGGCTTTCAGGTAGGCCGCCAGGTCAGGCGCGATGGCCGGAGGGGTTACATGCGCTTCTACATAGGTGCGCGTATCTTTGATGTTCAGGCGGGTAAACAACATATCGAAGTTCTTTTCCCATGCCGCCGCGATTTTGGCCTTGTCGGCTTCCGGCAGGTCCCAGGTCTGCTTCTTGAAGGGGCCAATCACATTCTTGCGGGTTTTGTAATAGAACTGCTCGTTGGTCTGGCCGTCTTTCTTTTCGCTGGCGTGGTGGGTTTCCATGTAGGCGTACATTTCATCCAGCAGGGATTTCGGCGCCAGGTCAAAGAAAATATTCTGGAAATTGGTGGCCAGATGCACTTCGCAGGCTTCGGATTCGACGAACTTGCCAAAGGCTTCCTGCGGCAGGGTGGAGGCCCCGTGCTGCACCGCCCCCGCCATGCCATATTCCTGGCGGGCAATCTGGCTCAAGGCCTTCAGCGTGTCAAAATCCACACTCACGTCGGCAATCGAGCCATCCGGCAGCACCACGCCGCCATGCGAGGTGCCGGTCTGAATGCTGATTTTGCTCAAGCCAGCCGCCCCGGGGGCCAGCTTCGCCACTTCAGCGTTATAGCCTTCGGTGTAGGCCCGCAGTTCGGCTTCGTTGGAGTTGTGGCCGCCGACCTCGCCGATTTCGCCGCCCACCGAGACGGTAACGCCAGCCGGTTCAATCGAGCGAATGTAGGCCGTCATCTCGGCCGAGAGGCGGCTGTTGAGCGCCTGTTGTTCCGGCACGCTGGGCTGGTCCATATCCACCAGCGTGGAGGTGTCCACGTCAATGTTGTAAAAGCCGGCCGCGATGGCTTCGGCGGTCAGGTCGCGTACCGTTTGTACTTCGCTGGCCGCATCCGCTTTGTAGCGCGCCGCCGAAATCTGGAAGTGGTCGCCCTGAATGAAGACCGGGCCGCGCCAGCCTTCGGCAATTGCCGCCGCCAGCACGCTGGCGCTGTACTCCGAGGGGCGTTGCTGCGTATAGCCAATTTCGGAGCGGGCGATTTCAAACAGCAGCGCCGCGGCGTTCAACCGCGCCGCGCTGCGGAAGATGGCCCGCGCCGCTTCGTAGGTCATAATGCGCAGGTTCATGGCCGGTACAGTGAAAGTGGGGGGCACCGCGCCCCGCCCGCGCGCCATATACAGGTCCTGGATGCTGGCCGGGAAAATTCCCAGTGCAAGAGCCGTGTTGCGAATCAGCCAGCGCGCCAGGGCGGCGGTCTTGCCGCTTTCCACCGCCGCCGCCCGCGCCAGCGCCCCGATGTTGGCCCGCAGCGTGGCCTCATCGGTGACGTGCACATGCTCTTCGTGGATGTGCACACTGTGTTTGACCAGCCCTTCAAGGGCTTCAAAATCTTGAGGGTTCATTGCGCTACCTCGCGGAGTGAATATTTAATGGGTTCGGGTTATTTTACCAGTCCTGCCGATACCATAGAAAGTAACCTGCCCGCAACCGGCGGGTTCTGCTATCGTATAGGGTATGCAATTGTCGCGCCCTGTTCTTTTGCAAGGGCAGTTCATGTATAATGAAAGCGGCATCGTTGGCCTGTGCAAACGGGCCTATTCAACAGAATTGTTGAGGAGGAACACCCATGAGTGACCTGATGGAACAAGTAACCGGCGACCAGGACCCGCTGAAAAAACTGTTAAGCAAAATCCCCGGTTTTGACGGCTTTATGGAACGCCAGAACCGCCGCGCTGCCGATGCCCTGCTGCGCGAGACCATCCGCTTGCAGTTCCATGAACAGTGGAAGCGCGTCAGCGAGCTCCAGCAGGAGTTTGCCAGCGCCGGCGAGCTGATGTATCTGGATGACCTGGAAACCGCCGCCACCAAGATTCAAACCTTCATTGACAAGGTGGATGGCGCTTCGCGCGGTTATTCCTCTTTCTTTGATGCTATCAAAATCAACGAAGAAGAACTCGCAAAAATCTACGCATTTGACGCCGCCCTGCTGGACATGGCCGATGGCATCAGCAGCGCCATCAGCAACATCCATGCCTCGATGGGCACGGATGGCCTGCCGGCGGCTGTGCGCCATTTGGTGTCCCTGTCCCGTGACCTGGTCAGCACCTTTGACCAGCGCGATGAAGTCGTCAAGGCGATTCAGTAGCCTGCCGCCCGAACTACGAGGAGCATAAATCATGGCCCGAATTTTTGACGTAATCGAATACCCGAATGAAATGCGCGAGGAAATCGTCCACCGCTTCCCCGAAAGCGGCTCGGGCGACTTCCGCCTCGGCTCGCAGGTGATTGTGCGCGAAAGCCAGCGAGCGGTCTTCTTCCGCGATGGCCAGGCGCTGGATGTATTCACAGCCGGTCGCCATACCATCGCCACCGCCAACATCCCCAAACTGGTGGACCTGATTGGCAAGGCCTTCAATGACCGCACGCCCTTCACCGCCGAGGTCTACTACGTCTCCATGCGCGAGTTCCTTGACCGCAAGTGGGGTACCCCCCAGCCGATCCCGATGCAGACTCCTGGGATTGGCCTGGGCTGGCTGCTCCTGCAGGGCTTTGGCGTGTACTCCTACGAGGTCAAAGACCCCCAGCAATTCGTCACCCAGGTGGTGGGCCAGCAGGGCGCTTACCGCACCGAAGACATCGAAAATGACCTCAAAAGCCGCCTGCTGCGCAGTTTGAGCGATATGCTCGGCGAGATGAAGGGCAAGTACAGCACGGTGCAGGACATCCTGGCGATGCAGGAAGAGTTGAGCGCCGGCGTGCGCGCCAAAGTGCAGGATGATTTTGAAGCCCGCGGCCTGCAACTCAAGTCCTTTGTAATTGCCAACCTTTCGCCCTCCAAGAGCAGCGCCGAAGACCTGCGGGCGATGGGCCTGCTGGATATGGCGACCTACACCCAGCTTCAGGCCGCCGACGCCATGCGCGACGCCGCCCAGAACGAGGGTGGTGGCGCCGGCCTTACCGCTGGCATTGGCGCTGGCCTCGGCATTGGCCAGGTGATGGGCCAGGCCCTGCAGGGTGGGGTGATGGGTGGCCAGCAGCAGGGGCAGGCTGCCGGTAGCGCCGCCGCCTCGGTGCCCGATATCATGACCCCCTCCGAAGCCGCGGCCTTGCTCAAGGTTTCGGAAGAAGATGTGATTGCGGCGCTGGAAGCCGGCGACCTCAAAGGCAAGAAGCTCGGCAGCGCCTGGCGCATCAGCAAAGAAGCCCTGGATGCTTTCCAGAAGGGCGAAGAACGGATACAGAGAAAAGAGAGAACCGTAATGAGGCCCGCCCGGTTGGGCGGCTCTTGTTTATTGCAACATCCCCGAAGTTTAGAGTTAAGGCTAAAG